>CAZRIC010000031.1:0-9638 GCA_964600095.1 uncultured Muribaculaceae bacterium | reverse complement strand
ATGACCCCCTGCTTGTAAGGCAGGTGCTCTAACCAACTGAGCTAATCGCCCGGAAAAAACATTGACAGTATAAAATATATCATAGCAGTGCTTATTTGTCAATACTATTCGAAGGATTTTTTATTTTTTTAACGCCTTCTTCTATCCAAATTGGAAGACGATAACTCAAAGTTGTAAAACCCAGACTTGTTTCTTGTATTTTCTTCCTTCTAGATGCGCTACTTCTTTTATAATCAATATTTTTGATGCTTAGTTTAAGCTGACCCAAACTTTCATCGACATCTAATATTTCTACATTGATGACATCGCCAATATTTACGTAATCAGCAACATTCTTTACAAACCCATGGGAAATCTCGGAAATGTGAATTAAACCGCTATAATATTCATCACATGAAACAAACACGCCATAAGATTCAATTCCTGTTACTGTTCCGCGAATGATTTTTCCTTTCTTATATTTTGTCATCCAACCACCAACGTCATTATATCACAACTTTCAAAAGAAAAAAAGCCTTTACTTTCCTACCATATTCCTTTATAATAACAATCGGTGATAAAATGAAAGTGGAAGAACAAATAAAGGAAATTTTAGAAAAACTTAGACCTTTTTTAATTAGTGACGGTGGCGATATCGAATTTGTAAAATATGAAAATAACATTGTTTATATAAGAATGATGGGAGCATGTGTAAACTGCCAAATGATTGACTTCACTTTAAAAGATGGAATTGAAGCAGCTATTCAAGAAGAAATACCAGAAGTAAAGGAAGTTATCAATCTTGCTTCTTATGACCTAGATATGGATGATATGTAAAATGCCTTTGGGCATTTTTTATTTGTCAATAATCCAATCTATCTTAGGCATAAATAAAAATTGACTAAAAGAAAAATATAAATCTTTCATTAAGTTTTCATATTCTTCTATTTTATTTAAATACTGATCTAAACAGTCTTCACTATCTCCACTAACTATTTTATCATAACAATCAAAATAATAAGAAGGATAAAGCATTCTAGCATAAAATAATAAATAATCAATATCTGTAAATTGCACTCTATAAAAATATAAGAATAAATCAGATATTTGAAGTTGATTATTAAAAAATAATTTTTTAGTATATTCTGCAATATCTCTAGCCCTATAATCTACCGTAAAATTAGTAGGATTCCAATATTGAAAATCGCTATCTATTCGATTATGAGAAATATACAAATTATTTTCTCTTTTTATTAATTGATAAAAAGAAATTGCATTTTCCGCCATTCCTATATAATAAAAAAAACTTTGCTTAATTTTTAAAGAAGTAACCGTTGTAACATGCTTTTCATAAAAATCTACTTTTTCCATCCAGAGTTCATGCCACGGAAGAATCTTTTTATCATATAGGGGTATTTGAAAATTTTCTAAAGTATAAAAATCTATTTTAGAAATAGAAGATACATATAATAATACATAGTTTTTATGATCTATTTGAGTAATATAGTTTCTTTCTTTGTTAAAAATAACTTGATAAACAGGGTATCCGTTCTCTAATAAATACTGATAAATGGAAAAATCAAATGGTTTATATATTTCAATTAGCATATAAGAATCAAATAAATAGCAATGGTTCTCAAACTTTAAATTAGAAACTTCAATTTGATAATAATATCGGATGGCATTCTTCATACTTTATTTTATTACAAAAAAAATAAGCTATGCTTATTTTAATAAAAAACATCATTTAAATATAAACCATTAGCAGGCGCCGTTTTTCCTGCTAATGTTCTATCCTCTGCATGCAATATCTTTAAAATATCCTCACTTTTTCTTTTACCCTCACCAATTTCTATTAAAACACCGACAATATTTCTAACCATATAACGCATAAAACCTGTACCTACTATAGAAATTGTAATTTTATCAAGATTCTTTTTATCACGAATAATAGATGTTTTTATAATGGTTCTATTATAATCCTCTTTTTCCTCGTCTACTTTTGTAAAAGATTTAAAATTGTGAGTACCTTCAATATAATGAAGAGCACGCTCCATTTCTGCTACTTTTAAATGATTATTATGCTGATAAACATAATCCTTTTCGATTGGATTATATTCCCCCATATTAATTTTATAAAGATATTCTTTTCCTGTAACAGAAAATCTAGCATGAAAATCATCTTCTACTATTTCTACATTTTTTACATAAATATCTTCTGGCAATAAGCTATTAAGACTGCCCTTTAATTTCCATAAATCTAATTTTTTATCTGTATCAAAGTGTGCTTTCTGATTATAAGCATGTACTCCGGCATCTGTACGACCCGATGCATGTATACTAACATCATTTCCACTATTAATCTTTTTTAATGCCTTTTCGATTTCTTCCTGTACAGTCTTTACCTTTGGCTGCTTTTGATAGCCCTTATACTTTGAACCATCATAAGAAAAAGTCATGAAATATCTCATATAATTCCCCCTATTCTATATTTCGTAAGATTTCTTTTACTAAATCATTTATTTCTACCATTTGTTTTAAATGGATATTCTTTTCTTTTAAAACATAATTTTCAAACTTTCTAATATCAGGTAATTCAATTTTTAAATCTTTTAAAATTTCTTCCTTTTGAAAAACATCCTTTTTAGATCCAGATAACACTATTTTGCCATTTCCTAATACTACTATATCATCTACTATCTTATAAAGATAATTAATATCATTACTAGCAATAATAATCGTTTTTTGATATCTTGATTTAATCGTAGTTAAAAGAGAAATAAGCTGTTTTCTATCCCGGCTATCTAATCCAATAAAAGGCTCATCTAATAATAATACTTTAGGATTATAAGATAAAGCACAGGCTAAAGAAAATTTTCTTAGTTCACTACTACTTAAAGATAATGGATCTCTTGATAAATATTCTGAGGATAGACCTACTAATGATAAAGCTTCTAAAAGATGTTTTTGCCTTTTTTCTGGATTATAGAAATGTCTTTCTAAAATAGATAGCATTTCTTTTTCTACAGTATCGAAAAGGATATGTTCATCTGGTATCTGTGGGACAATTCCTACAGTAGAATCTAAATTACCAATAATACCTTTTTTAGAAATAATAATATCATTTATTTTAATACTACCATTACTTGGGAGAGTTTTTCCTGCTAAAAGATTTAATAAAGTACTTTTTCCTGAACCAGATGCTCCAATAATACCAATAATTTTACTATCAGAAAAAATGGTGTCAATCCCATCTAAAACATTTTTCATCTTCTTGTCATAAGTATACTCTACTTGGCTTAATATTATTTCCATAAGGCATTCACCAACTTATTTTCATCAATATAATTTTCTGATATTGCATTATAATAAAGTAATTTATTTGCAAGATTGCTTAAAAATGGCAATTCTAAATGATTAGAAGAAAATTCCTTTTCAGATTGTAAAGCCTCTACTACCTTTTTATGAGAAATAATTTTTCCTTGAGATAAAATAAGAAGTTCTGTTCCCATTAAAACATCCTCTACACAATGCGTAAAATGAAGTACTGTTAACTTTTTTTCACGACACCATTTTTGAATTAACAAAAAAATGTTTTTCTTTTTATAATTATCAATCATAGAAAATGCGTCATCTAAAATAAGAAGTTCTGGTTCTCTTACTAAAGTAGAAGCAAGAATTACTAATTGTTTTTCTCCAGCGCTTAATGTCTTTGGATTTCTAAATAATAAATTTTCTATTTCTAATTGAGATGCTATTTCTCTTACTTTTTCATCCACATTATCTATCTTATTTTGGTATTCTATAAAAGAAAAAGAAATCTCTTTAAAAACAGTATCTGCAACAAATTGGTGTAAAGACTGCTCTGATATAAATCCAATTCTTCTGCATATTTCTAATGCATTTTTACGATTAGAAAACAAATTAAACAGTTTGACATACCCAGAAACAGGTTCTAATCTATATAAAATACGTGCTAAAGTACTCTTACCAGAACCGGAAGAGCCTAAAATTGTGCAAAAAGATCCACTCTCTATAGTTAAATCTAGGTCCTTAAAAATGGAAACATTTCCATATGTGAAAGATAATTTTTCTATTTCGACAATTTTTTCCATTTTTTTCACCACAAGATATTATTATAATAAGATAATGTCAAAAAGTAAAGATAAAGAAATTTTAAAAAAGAAAAAAGAATAGCTATTTTTATACCTCAGATATGTTATAATCTAAATAGAGGTGATAACATGAAAACAGATATTGAAATTGCTAGAAAAAAGAAACTTATTCCCATTCAAGAAATTGCTAAAAAAATAGGAATTAAGGAAAAAGAATTAGAATATTACGGAAAAGGAAAAGCTAAAATTCTAATTCAAAACGTGAAGAAACAAAAGGGAAAGCTCATCTTAGTAACATCTATTAATCCTACCCCTTATGGAGAAGGAAAAACAACTATGAGTATTGGTATTTCTGATGCTTTATGGAAACTAGGTAAAAAAACACTAGTTACTCTTCGTGAACCATCATTAGGTCCTGTTTTTGGAACAAAGGGTGGAGCTACTGGTGGTGGTTATGCACAAGTAGTTCCAATGGAAGATATTAATTTACATTTTACTGGAGATATCCACGCTATTACTACTTGTAATAATTTACTATGTGCAGCAATTGATAATCATTTATTTCAAGGAAATGCACTAGATATAGATGAATCCACCATTACTTTTCCAAGAGCAATGGACATGAACGATAGATCTTTAAGAAGTATTACAATTGGAAAAGGAAAAAATAATTTTGAACGTAACGATTCTTTTGTCATTACAGTTGCTTCTGAAATTATGGCCATTTTCTGTCTTGCTAAAGATTTAACGGATTTAAAATGTCGTTTAGGAAATATTTTAATTGCTTATAATAAAAAAGGAAAACCCATTTATGCAAAAGATTTAAAAATAGAAGGAGCTATGGCTTTACTTCTAAAAGATGCCATCAAACCAAATTTAGTTCAAACCTTAGAGGGAAATCCTGCTATTATCCATGGTGGTCCTTTTGCAAATATTGCACACGGATGTAATTCTTTAATTGCTACTAAACTTTCTTTATCCTTAGCTGATTATGTTGTCACAGAAGCAGGATTTGGTAGTGATTTAGGTGCTGAAAAATTTGTAGATTTAAAATGTCAATTGGGAAATTTAAAACCTGATGTTATTGTCGTAAATGCTACTATTCGAAGTATGAAGCATAATGGTGGTTGTGCTAAAGAAGAGTTATCTACTGAAAATATAGAATATCTAAAAGAAGGAATTCAAAATTTATTAGTACATATTGAAAATATGAAAAAGATTTCTAATCATGTCATCGTATGTCTTAACCATTTTTATACAGATACCAAAAAAGAAATTCAATTTGTAAAAGAACAAATAGAGAATTTGCATGTTCCTTTTCATGTATGCTATGCCTTTGAAAAAGGTGGAAATGGAGCAAAATCTATTGCGGAAGAAATTATTACAATGTGTAAAGAAAAAGCTACTTTCAAACCTATTTATTCCCTTTCAGATTCTATAGAAGAAAAAATTAAAAAAGTAGCTACTGAAATTTATAGAGCCGATGATGTCATTTACTCTGAAGAAGCAAAAGAAAGTCTTAAAAAAATTAAAAAGATTGCTGATAAAAATTTACCAATTTGTATCGCTAAAACACAATATTCCCTATCTGATGATCCTAAAAAGCTTGGTCATCCAAAAGACTTCTCTGTTACTGTTAGGGATTTAAAACTATGTTCTGGTGCTGGCTTTATTGTAGTATATATGGGTAATATTATGACTATGCCAGGATTATCTAAAACACCAGCTTATGAAAATATGAATATTGATGAAAATAACATTATTATGGGCTTATTCTAAAGCATTTACATAGGCTTTACTTAAACAGTTTTACTTTTATCTTATTCTTTGCTATTATGATGGTAGTCGAATCATAGAGATTCAAAATAATAGAGAGGAGAAAAGAATGAAAAAAATTTTATTAAGCTGTTTAATAAGTATGATTGTAATATTAGGTACTGTAGGTTGTGGAAATTCTAAAAATGAAGATGGTGGTTCTAGTGCTGGTGGTTCTTCAGCACTTTATAAGACAGTTGCCATCGAGGATTTAAATAAAGCATGGAAAGAAAATGATAACTATTATAAAGAATACATAGGAAAGAAAATTAAAGTTACTGGCGGTAAAGTTGATGGTTCAGGATTTATTACTACTGATAAATTTCAAACAGTTTCCATTTCTTGTAACAATAGAAACTCTTTAAATTTAAAGGAGGGAGAAATTGTTTCAGTTACTGGAGTTGTTGGAGATTTAACTACTCAAATGCTTATGTATATGGATAATTGTACAATTGAAAAATAATAAAAAAGTACTTCACTAGAGTACTTTTTTTATGCAAATTTTTCTTTAGACAACATTTTGTAATTAATATTTAATTCTGATAAAAATCTTAATACTTTCATTTTATCACTACCACTCATAAATTCCCTTTGACTAATACGATAAGCTCTTAAAATAGTATAAATAGTTGAATTTGTTAATTCTCTATGTTTTTTAATAATCTCAATAGCATCTTTTCGACTAGTACTTTCAAATGAAAAAATATTTTGATGTTGCTCACTAATTAAATCTAAAAGGATACCAGATGGTACATTAGGCTGTGAAAAAGCATTTAAATTTGATTCTTTTCTTTCATTCTGCTGGCAAACAAAGTATTGCTGATACATTTTCCTATGTTCAAAATCCATCTCTTCTTTATTTCTTTCATAATATTCTTCTATTTCCTCATAATTAGGTACTTTTACTTTCTTAATACCTTCTCTATATTTAGAAACAGCAATCATTAAATCAGCCATTGCTCTTATTACTACACTTCTAGAACATTCTAAATGTAAATAAGAAATAATTTCCTCTACTGACATTCTTTTTTCATAATAAAAATAGATAATTTTCTGCACTTTTTCTTTATCACCATAAAATGGTATATTTTCTCTATTTACAACTGACCAAAAATAATTAAAATCGTAACCTGCTATTTCTTCGTCCATTAAATCTCTTAAATAAGCATCTAAACTGAGGGTCAAATTTTCTACTTGTCCCTTTGTTATTCCATGCTTTTTTGCTATTTCTTCAAAAGTCAATTTATTTGCGTAAAAATCTTTTAATACTTTTTGATCTGATTTAGAAAAATATTTCAAATAAGGTTCTACATCATACTCATAAGAAAGAGAATAAGGAATTTCATCGTTTTCATATTTATAAATGGTCACAAAAATTCGTTCTATCCTATTTTTTAAGCTTCCTGCTTTCTCACCAAATACGCTTTCTAGTTCTTTTAACGTTTTATAAGGATAGCCTTCTAATTCAAAAGAATAATATAAAAGTTCTCTGTCTTGAAAACTAATAGGAATTCTTGGATCTTTTAAACTTAGTTTTAAATCTTCTCTTGGCATATAAGCTAAGCTTGCCCTACTAAATCCTGCCTTTTTAGAACGAACCGTATCTAGTGCATTTTTTAAAATTTTATTATATTGTTTAGACATATCTGGATGCGCTAATCGGAACTCCAGCTCTGTATATTTTTTTCCAGTAGGATTCATCACACTTTTAATTCCATATAGTTTAGCTAATATTAACTGTTCTTTTGTATTTAAAACCATTTCAGAAATATGAGCTCCTACTTCTTTTCTAATATCTTGTTCTGTTAGAATTACAGAAGCAACTTTATGTTCATCACAAAGTCGATAAAACTTGTTCAAAATATAAGAAACTCTAATAAAAGTCAAACCACTTTCTTGCATAATTTCTTCTTTTGTTTTTCCATTCATCTTCATTCTGATAACTTTTGCTTCTTCATCTGTTAAGGATAAGCTTTCCAATAGTTTTTTACAATCATCTGTTGTATAATTTCTACCTACATGAAATATTTCAAAACGATAATAATCTATTTTTAAAAGTCCACTCTCTATTACTTTAGCAACTTTTCTCTGATCTTTTTTCTTAGTTCTATCTATACCATGTATCTGTTCAATTTCCTCATAACTTTTCTTTTCTATTAAATATTGTCTTAACATTGTTCTTGTTTCATCAGATAAATCAATAGATTCATCTAAAATATAAGGAATATAGAGTTCTGCATCCACTACCTTTTTATTATTTCTTCCCAAGTAAACTCTTAAAGCACTTCTTTTTGCTTCTTGCAATTTAGAACGAATTTCTTCATAAGGAAGTTTTTGTTCCTCTGCAATCTCATTAATAGAATATTTTGGGGATTCTACCCCATAATATTTATCTAAAATAGAGATTTTATCACTTGACAGAACTTTTAAACATCTATTCCTAACAGATTCATACTTTTCTTTAGTAAAATTTAACTCTCTATAACGAGAAATGCCATAATGAATTTTCTCTAATTTTCTTGATAATTCTCCTAAACTACCAAATTTACTTACTTTCACAATCCCTCTATCTAGTAAATTACTTTGACCAAATTTACGAGACATTAAATAATCATATTGATTAAGAGTAAATCTGTGCTGATTACGTATAAGAGCATCATATAAACCTGTAATTGTTACTTCATTCTTTTTATGGAAGCCGAATAGTAAAGCATTTACTTCTCTTTCTGCTTTTCTTCTAGAAATAGTATTCAAAGTAAATCTTTCTCTTCCACCATCAAAATATGTAATTAATAACTTCTTCATATGAGGTGTTAATAAAATATTATTTGTTCCTACAATTTCCATAACTTCAGAAAAGGTGAATTGATCCCAAATATTAGCAACACAATCTACACTAGTTATCTTATTATCTAATTCAGTATCTAAATCCATAGAAAATATCTTGGCACCATACTGACTAATCATATTCTTTTTAAATTCTCCATAAAGAGTTCCTATTCTACTATCATGAATAATAATTTTTTCTCTTAAAGATTGATAAATTAACTGATAGTGTTCTTTTTTCATTCCTAACTTCTTCAAAAAACGGTGGTCCGAAGCAGGATAAACACTTATTATTAAAAGTTTGAAAACAGCTCTTTCTTCTTCACTTAAAATATCTTTAAAAAATAAATACTGAATAATAGCATCTATATTCATAGGTTCAATAATAGCATCTTCATAATTATTTTCTAATTCAGCTGGTAATTCTAAATCATAAATACTTCCATGCTTTTCTATTGCATCCCTTAGCATTTGTATACAACGTCTTTCTATCGTACCAACATAAGAGACAGAAATGGAAAGTTTTTTCGCTATTTCTTTTCTAGATTCTTCTGCTTGATTAAAAACTCGATTATAAAAAACATAATAATAAATAGGTGGGAGTAACAATTTAATAGAAAGCATTAATCTCTTATCTTCCATAATATTTAAAACTTTTTCAAAACCAGTTTCTTCATAAGCAATAAAATCTGTTATTTCAGAATTTTCATCTTCACCGATTTTTTCTTCTAGGCTTCTTGGATTTAATTGAAAATTTACTTTAATAAGTTTAAATCTTTCTACACTAACCCCTAATAATTTACGAAACTCTTCATCTGTTGGAAGATCTTTTCCTTCTTCCATAAATAATTGTTTAATTCTACAATATTCTCTAACCTTTGTCATAAAATCCATTGGTCTTCT
>CAZRIC010000030.1:7213-9766 GCA_964600095.1 uncultured Muribaculaceae bacterium | reverse complement strand
TTTATTTTTTAATATTAACAGAATCTATTACAGAAATAAATTTTGTATTTCATTTAGTATTTTCTATTTTCATTGTAAACGTTTGATAATCCTCACTCAATTTGACAAGAACTTCCATTTTATTAGCGACTTCTCTTACATCTCGATTTAAAAAAGTAGTAATAGGTGTAATTCCATCTTTATTAAAATCATGAATTCCCTTTTGTAAAGTATTTATTCCATCCTTTAAATCTTTAGTACCAGTTTTTAACTCTTTTGTTTTAGATGTAATCATAGCTACTCCCTCTTTTAATTGAGAAGTCCCATCTGATAATTTGTTAGCTCCGCTTTCTAATTGAGTTAAATAAGTATTTAAAGTTTTTATTAAGTCTTGAACTTTTCCTTGGAGCTTAGATACACTATCTAATGTTTCTTTTAATGCTTGATTATTCATTTGTAATAGATAAATAAATTGTTCATTTTTTTCATATAAGTTTTCATAATTCATTTTTACATTATATAACTTCATAGTAGAATCCATCTGAATTACTTGTTCATAACTTAAGTTTTCCAATTTGTATTGCTTGTAAGCATCTTTAAGTTCTTTATTTGTTTCTGTTAATTGCTTAATAGTATCAGTATTTTTAGAAAGTAATGTTTTTAAATTTTGGATACTACTTTCACTTAGTCCATTTCCTAATTCTTTTTCTACTAATTGTAATTGTCCTAAAATTTGTTTTAATCCATCATCTAAAGCAATAGAGCCTTCTTTTATACTTTCAATACTCTCTAAAACTAACTCTAATTTTTCATAAAGTAAACTAGAACCATTTTCTACTTTTTTACTACCTTCTAATAATTCAATAGAGCCATCCTCTATTTTGTCAATAGAGTCCTTTAATAACTTAGACTTATCATACATAGTATCTAACTTATCAAATACCTCTAAATCTTCTGTTTCTATCAATTTTGGTGTTGAAATAGTATAAATACTAGAAAGTTCAAATTTCTCAGTCTCATAACTTATTGTAACAGTATCAAGTTCTTTTAAAGAATCCATATTTAAGCTTTCATACAATCCTGGAGCAGATAAAGCAACTACCACATAAGAAGATCCGTTACTTACAACTTTTCCATTAGTAACTTCAACATTTTTATTATTGGCACTAGGAAGTACTGTTGCTGTAGTTACAACAAAAGGCGTATATAATGTTTCTTCTTTACCAGACACTTTGACACTATGCTTATCATGATTCTTATAAGTAATCTCAATTTTTACTTTTCCACTTTTCCCAAGCATATCAGAAACAGTACTTTCTTTTCCATCTAAATAATATTTTACAGTTTCTGTAACAGGAGCATCCTTTTCAACCATTCCCTGATAATAAATATCATTACCTAAGGAAGCCCAAGTATATTTATGGCCCTCCTGTTTAAAAGTATGATTACTATTTAAATTCCAAACCCCTTCTAGATTAGATAAATCTTCAATAGTATCTAAATTTTCATTATTTATTAAATGCTCAATGGCAAAAGAAGATTTCTTACTACCATCCTGATTTAGCTTTGTATAAACTGTTTCTTCTTTGGTTAAAGCAGAAACAGGAATAGAACTAATAGCAACACAAACTACTAAGAAACTAGCTGCTGCTTTTTTTAATTTTTTCATATTTTTCTCCTTTCTCTGATAGGTTGTTTTAAAAATGAATTTATCAAATATTAATAAAATAGAAGGAAGAACCATAAGGACTACTATCATACTAATAATTGCTCCTCTAGAAATTAATGTACATAAACTTCCAACCATATCAATTTCAGAATATACTCCTACACCAAATGTGGCAGCAAAGAAGCATAATCCACTGACAACAATTGAAATTCCGCAGTAGTCTAATGTCTTTTGCATAGCTTTCTTTTTATCTTTTTCTAATTTTCTATTTTCCATATAAGTTGTTGTCATTAATATTGCATAATCTATCGTCGCACCTAACTGAATAGTTCCCAATACAATTGGCGCTACGAAAGGTAATATAGAACCGCTAAAATATGAAAAAGACATATTGGTAAATATTGCAAATTCAATTGTTAAAATTAATAAAAATGGTAATGATAATGATTTTAAAATAACAAACATAATTAATAAAACACAAATAATAGAAGAATCATTAACATTTCTAAAATCTTGATCACTGATAGTTACTAGATCATTCATAAGTGGACCCTCTCCAGCTAAGATAGCCTTTGAATCATAATCCTTTAATATCTTATTAACACTTTCTATTTGACTATTTAGCTCATCACTTGCTATCTCATAACTAGAATTTACTAAAAGCATTTGATACTTTTCATTTTCAAAGATAGAAACAACATCTTTAGATAACATTTCTTCTGTTAATCCTCTTTCTTTTAATTTTGAAAAAGATAAAACAAATTCGATTCCATCTAAATCTTCAATACGTTCTACCATTTCATTTACATCACTTGCTTTCATATTTCTATCTAATAAAATAATTTCTGGAGAAACAATATTAAATTTCTCTTTTAATTCTTCATTAGCAGTAATACTTTCTAGTG
>CAZRIC010000030.1:0-7203 GCA_964600095.1 uncultured Muribaculaceae bacterium | reverse complement strand
TAAACATCTATTTTAGAATATGCTAAATAAGCAGGAACTAAAAGAATTATAAAAATAATAAATATCGGAATATGATGTTTAATAATCAATCTATTTAATTTTGAAAAACTAGGAATAATAGAACGATGTCTAGTATTTTCAATCCCCTTATCAAAAATTAACAATAAACTTGGGAAAAGTGTTAAAACACAGATAACTCCTAAAAGTACTCCTTTTGCCATAACTAATCCTAAATCAGTACCTAGGGTTAATTTCATAGTACATAATACCAAGAATCCAGCAATCGTAGTTAAAGAACTTCCTGTTACAGAGGTAAAAGTAGAATGAATTGCTTTACTCATTGCTTCCTCTTTTGTCTTACACTCCTTTTTCTCTTTTTCATAAGCATGATATAAGAAAATTGAGAAATCTGTTGTAACTCCTAATTGTAATACCGCGACTAATGCTTTCGTAATATAAGATATTTCACCAAAAATAACATTTGATCCTAAATTAAAAATAATAGCAAATCCTATATTGACAAGTAACAATACTGGTACTAAATAAGAATCTAAAGATAGCTCTAATACTAATAAACAAAGAACAACAGCAATACAAACATAAATAAAGATTTCTTTTTCGGATAATTCCATAGTATCTAAAACCATAGAACTCATACCACTAACTTTACAAGACTCCTTTGTAATTTCACGGATTTCAGAAACAGCATTTAAAGTAGATTCTGAAGAAGTAGAATCTTGAAAAGTAATTAATAGTAAATCAGAATCTCCTTGATGAACTTTTTCAACAATTTCCTCTGGTAAAAATTCAAGAGGAATTGTAGTACCTATTACATCATATAAACTGACAACTTTATTTACCCCTTCTACTTGTTTTAACTTTTCTTCTAAAGCTAAAACATCTTTAGGTTTCATATTATCAATGATCGTTACTGAGAAAGCCCCCATGTTAAATTCTTCTGTTAAAATATTTTGACCTTCAACCGTTTCAATATCTTCTGGAATATAAACTAATATATCATAATTAATTCTAGTCATTGCATTTCCAAAAAAAGAAATAATCAATAAAATTAATGATAAGATAAATACACCTATTTTATGTTTACATATAAATTCACCAAATTTTTTCATATTTATTTTTTTCCTCCATTCGTCATAACATTTTATTATTTTTTTTGACAAATATCACGCACAGAATAATTTTATTTGTATATTATCCAACATTTTTATTGAAATGTATGTATAAATATCATACTTATTGTAGTTTATCTTTACTTTGTAGTAAAAAATAGTATAATATTCTCAGGTGATATTTATGAAAGAAAAAAAGGTTGATTTACGCATTATCAAAACAAAAAATTTATTATATACGACTTTAATTAGTTTGTTAAAAGATTATACATTTGAAGAAATAAAAGTTTCTGATATCTGTAATAAAGCCCTAATTAACCGCTCTACCTTTTATGCTCATTATACTGACAAATACGAATTACTAGCTTCTTGTATTCAAGATATCAAAGAAGAACTAGCTGAAAAACTTAGAAGTAATAAAAATATTTCTAACACAAAAGAATATTATATGGAAATGCTACGTCTATTTTTAACACATATCGATGAAAATAGAGAGCTATTCTCCTCTATCATTATCAACAATAAAAATAGTATTATTATGGATATTTTTTATGCTACTATCAATTCAGACTTAACAAAAAGATTGAAAGAAGAAGAAAATAAGAGTGACTTAAATGTACCTGAAGAAATTATTACAGATTTCTATATAGGGGCAGTTGTCAATGTAGCCATGAAATGGTTAACAGATTATCAAAAATATACCAAAGAAAATTTAATTCAATTTTTAGATTTATTAATTCCCGATAAAATAGGCGAAAAAAAATAGAGATTTATTCTCTATTTTTATTTTGAAAAATTATCATCATGATAAGAAGGTCTATATCGAATACTAAAATCACTATATTTAATAACGATTACTGGGACTTTTAATTTATCTTTCAATTCTTCATTCATTCTTTTTAAAAGAGAATAGGAAAAATAACTCTGTTTATCATATCTGCTTTGCCAGTCATCCTCACTTAATCCATTCATATTAAATTCATCATAACGAAAACCTATGACAATAGAATTATTTGGAGCAGAAAAATTAAGATTTTCGGGGCCATAAAAAGCCATACAAGAAGAACCATTATGAAAAACATCTTTAAAAATTACTTTTTGATATGTTTTTTCAATAAATGCACTTATTTCTTCATCAATAACTATATTTCTTTCTCGAATTCTACTTTTAAAAAAATTCCGTTCCTCTTCCGTCATTCTACTTAAATATAAATCATTTCTAACATAAAAGAACTGAAGTATAGGACTTGAAAACAATTGATAAATATCCATAGAATTTTCTTTTATAGGTAAAAATTCTAAACCACTATTGCTAACCTCTTCATCAAATTTCTTTAATAATAATTTTCTTAACAGATATTCTGTTAAAAAATAACGATAAGTCAAATATTCTAATTGAAATTCCTTTGTTCTTTCATTTTCTTTTAATTCAATTTGTTCAAATTCTTCTGAAGTCCATTCTCTATACATATTCTACCTCCCTATGGATAAATTAATTCATCTGTAAAAATTTGGAAAACTCCATAATATAATAAATTTTCATAAGTTATTAAAAACTTTTTCCCCCAGCTACTAACAATTATTCCATCCGATTGAATAGCAGTTATCTTTACCCAATGACCACCACGTATAGGATAAATATTTCCACTAGATACTTCAATCATAGGAACTCCTACTTCTGTCTTAGGTCCATATCCCATGCTTAGATTTTTAGTTGCATTAGCCATCAAAGTTGAACGTATTGTATCTATTGAATCTTCATCAGAAGTTATTAAAGTATTTTCAAATTTTACCAGAGACGACTTAGAGCGCAAATAATCAATTACCTGATTATAAGCCCCACCTCTTTGATGTACCATACGATACCCATTACTGGTAACTTGATAAGCAGCACTATTAAAAACTACTTTACCAAATTCATCTCTCTGTAATAATTCAGCTTCTTCCACTTCTAAATTTCCCCATATATATAAATCTAAAAATAATTCTTCCCCATTAATAACTACTTTACCATTTGTGTCTAATGTATATAAAGGAAATCCAAATAGTTTTTCGAATTCCAACGGTTTTGCACGAAATTCTTCAATAAGAACATTAACACTTCTAGCATAATTGCAAGCACCAACACTATCTATAATCGTAAAAAGTTTATCAACATCTTTAGGATAAAAATGATATTCATCAATTACTTTTTCTCTTAATCGTGTATATAATTGATTATTTTCTATTTTTAAATTAGAAAAGCTTCCTTGATCAACTCCATAGTTTTGTTTTAAAGTCCTAACACTTTCAAAATAACTATCACTATCTAAATTCTGAATAGAATTTACAAATTCTGCTAATTGCTCATCAGTTAACGTAGCTAAATCAAACCTAATACGATGAGTTTTTTCAATACTTTCAATAATTTCAGCATCATTTTTCTCCATATATTCAAAAACTGTTTCTGCATCGATTGTATAAGTAATATTATGAAGAACTATATTAATAGTCTTATTGGCACCACTAAAGAATCCTGCCATCAAAAATCCCATTGCAAATGCAGATAAAGACTGTTCTGGAATAGTAGACCAATCCACATTTTGATTCAAAATAGCTGTTTGAAGCCCAGCTTGTAGCCATTCTTGTGAAAACTCTTCAACACCTTCTAATAAAAGATTCTTTAATGTAAATCCAGAAGTTTTAGATAACCCTGGCATTTTTCCTAAAAAGTATCCTAGAGTTGTCTCTGATAATCCAATCAAACCACCATAAACATATGCTTCTACTAATGAATTTCCGTTTATCAATGCTTGATTTTTAGCATTACCTCCTGCCGATAATCCCATTAAAGAACTACCAACAATACTTCCTGCTCCTGGAGTAGCTATAGCAGAAACTAGAGTAGAAACTGCCATTGCAGGAACCATGTTTCCTGCACTCACACTAAATTGATAAGTTCCAGACATAATCTTTGATTCATTTAAAGCCTCCAATATATACATTTGAGCATATTGGTTTTGTGATATCATTCCCTCCGTTTTAAATAAGCTTAAAATACCTTCTCCAAAATTTTCGATACCATCTAATAAACCTTTACCTGCTGTTTTTGCACCATTCAAAAGATTTGCATCTATTTCCCCATTAACTGAAATACTCTCTATGAATTCTCTAGCTTCTCTTTCACCAGCTACACGATTTAACCTATCTTCGATTGCTATTATATAAGTTTGAGCTTCTGATATTCCTTTATTTTCTAATAAATATTGAAGCATTATTTTGTCGTCATCAGATAATAAATCAAATCGAAATGCACCCATTATCATATTAACAACTGTAGATAGATTTGCAACACCAATCCCTGTACTACCTGAATAAAGGCTTTCAATATAATCCGTTACAATTTCCTTGATATCATTATAATTAACACTCTGATGTGTACTTTTATAATTTTGAAACACATCCGTTGTAAAAAGTGCTGAATAAGGCATTTCTTTCAATTGTTGTGTTAATGCATATTTAGTAGATTCTAAAGTAGTTATGTCATTATTGAGTTGCGTTAATCGTTCTTCATATTCTTGATAAGTCATACCCATTGCCTCTTCAAAACAACGGTTAAATTTATCCTCATATTCAGCTCGTGCCTTTGCCTCTGCCTCTTCTAACTTTTGTAAATAAATTTCTTGGCTAAACGAAAAAGTTTCTGGATCCATGCAAAAATTAGGATCTATCAAACTTTGATAATATTGAATGTATTCTTCTACAGTCGCATATCGATATCCATCAAGTGATACCAATCCATACATTGATTCATTAAAACCAACTAACATTACCTCTGAATAAGCATTTTGTAATTGTGACTTTTCATTTTCAGCTTCTTCTAAAGTTTGCTCAAATAATTCTTTAAAATGCGTAGCCTCTTCGATTTGATTTTGATAAAATGCTTCAGCATCAAATTCTTCTTGTTCTAAATAGCTCTCATAATCAAAATCTTCCGCTTCTCCATAGTCTATCTCTTCTGTCCCAAAATATGCAGTTTGATTCTGTTTCATAGTAATACTCCCCATTTCGGTAACATATTGCTTTATACCTGTTGCAAAACCTTTAAAATTTGCCTGAAAATTTGATCCCATAATTATCACATACCCTATTATATCTATTATCATTATAACAACTTTTCCAAGTTTCTACAATAAAAAAATAAAGTAAAACTTTATTCTATTTATGCATTTCTAATGGCATTAGCACTTTCAAGGGCCTCCTCAAAACTAACATTATGAGTATTCATATATTCAAAAATAGAAGATATTTGAACCATATAATTTTTCTGATTAAAGCAAAAAGTAATAAAAGATTCATTTTGATAAATTCCTGTCTTTACTATACCTAACAAAAAAGAATTTCTTTTTTCACTCGGAATCTCTATTAAATCCACTTCACTATTTGCAATAGAAGAAATTAAGCCTTCATCCACCCACTCATTTGCTAAACCTTTTTCCCCACTTATTAGTAATCCTCTAGTTTTTAATTTCGTAATAAATTCTAAAGAAGAATTAATAACTTTACCTAAATTGGCAAATTCAAATGGTACCTTTTTTAAAAAGTATCCTAATGTTGCATCTGATATTCCAATAATACCGCCATAAAGTGCCGCATCTGCTTCTGATGTTCCATTGATAAGTGCTAAATTTTTAGTATTACCTAAAGTCGATAATCCTCTTGCTGAATTTCCAGCTATTGTTCCCACTAGAGGACCAAATAAAAGTTTTCCACCACCAGTTACCGCTATTGTGGGAAGAGCTCTTCCAAAATCTACTGTTTTTCGATAAGTAAAATTTAAAAGTCCGGCATCTTCTAATGCTAACATTGTATAAATCTCTGCATACTGATTGCGTGAAATAACTCCATCTGCTGAAAAGATATTAAAAATACCATCAAAAAAATCATCTAATCCATCTTTTATACCACCTTTAACTGTTATCCATTCATTTAACAAGGTAGTTTCTATTTTTCCATCTTTAGAAATACTTTCTATAAATTCTTCTGCCTCTCTTCTTCCAGCATTACGGTTTAGTTTATCTTCTATTGAAGTAACAAAATCATAGACAGATTCTATTCCCCTATTCTCTAGTAAATAAAAACACATCATTCTATCTTCTTCAGACATATCATAAAAACGACTAGAATCTAATACCGCCTCTACTGTCACAGCTACATCATCTATTTCTGTATAATGGTTTCTACGATACATTTCTATTTTTTCTGTTATAATTTTCTTCAAACGATCATAACTAATGTCATTTGTATGTGTTTTATAATTTTGAAATCTTTCTGTTTCTGCTAATGCCAAATAAGGAGTCTCCTTCAATTGCTGTTTTAACATATAAGAAGAGACTTTTAAAATAGAAATATCATTTTCGATTTCTTGTAATCTATTCTGGTACTCTCCTTTTTTCATACCCATTTTTTCTTCAAGGTGAGTATAAGAATCTGTTCCATATCTACGTTCTATATATTCCTCATAATTAACTGGTGGATTCATTCCATCGTCTAATAGATCCAATTCATATTTATAAATTTCATATTCTTCTTGGCTAATGGCAAGTGCTTTTGAATAACTATCTTTCAATCTTTCCTTTTCTTTTTCTAGCTCTTGAATAGTATCCTCTAATGCTTTTTGATAAGAAAATCCGTTTTCTATTACTTTTTTATAGTATTCTTCTATCTCTTCATCTGTTTTACCATTAAATAAATATTTTTCATAATCAAAATCTTCCACTTCTCCATAATCCATTTCAGATTGATTTATAGAAGAAGTATTAGTAATAGTAGTTAATGTAGAACGATATTTTTCAAAGGAAATTTCCTTTATTCCACTAAAATCTATATCAAAAATTTTACTCATACTATCACTTACCTTATAAATTCATTATATCATAAAGAAAAAAAGAATAGTAATTTTTTACTATTCTTCTCCTTCATTATCACCAAACTTTACAAGAACCTCTCGTGGTTTAGATCCATTCTGAGGACCAACGATTCCTCTTTCTTCTAACAAATCAATACAACGAGCTGCACGATTATATCCTAATCT
>CAZRIC010000029.1:0-9864 GCA_964600095.1 uncultured Muribaculaceae bacterium | reverse complement strand
TTACTAGCAGCTGTTTGATTCGTATACATAATATCCATAATAGCTTTAGCAATTAAATGATTCTTATAACGAGTACTAATATCTCCTTCTGTTGCAAATACACGAACTAACTTTAACATTCTCTCAATAATAGGTAATTGAGAATGTCTTTCAGCATTTAGAAGAAGCGCAAAATCATCAATAGTAAGTAACCATAATGGAATTCTTAACATTTCTCCGTCTTCATTTAATTGAGCTTTATTAGTAGTATAAAATTTAAAATTATAGTTTGGATTAATCTGATTAATATTTTTAAAAGCATTATGATATTCTCCATAAGCATCAAAAATCATAAAATTAGATTTATAAGGAACAAAATCAGGATTATAGAAAATACTTTGAATAAATCTAGCTACTCCATAAGATTTACCACTACCAGTATTACCAAAAATAGCCATATGATTACTACATAAATCATTAATATCAACCATTACAGGCATATCTTCATACAAAGGACTCATTCCTAATAATAAAGATCCTTCTGTCTTTTCACCCATGATAATCTTTAATTCATCTGGCTCAATAATTCTAGTAGACGCTGTTAAGTTAGGTTTTCTTAAAACACCACCTATAAACTTTCCATCAGCAAGTTCTCCTAAAAAACGAATCTTAATAACCTTGTCAGATACATCCTCTACTTCTCCTAAGATTTTCTTTTCATCATCTTCAAAAACGACATGCATGTTCATTAAATTCATAATAACTGGTGCATCATCTGGTACTGCTACGTGAGCTACATTATCACTAATATACACTATTTTGCCAAACATAAACCCTCACCCTTCTTATAGTATTTCCAATATTTGCTTTAATATTGTTTCATCTTTTACACATTCTTTTATTTTTTCTGTCTTTTTATAAAAGGCTAATTTCTCTTCATAATATTTTAATTTTTCTTCAATTGCTACCAACGTTTTATGAACTGCATTCTTGCTAATTTGATTCATATCTGCTATTTCCTGAAGTGTTAAATTTTCAAAATAATAAGATTCAAAAAAATCTTTTTGTTTATCTGTTAATAATTCTCCATAATAGTCATAAAGAATTCCAAGATAAATCGTATTATCAATCATAATAACTCCAATATCGCAGATACAAAAGTAATGATTGCAAATACAACATACAATATAGCAATTTTTTTATGATTCGATAATTTATACTGATTCCATGCCATTACAAATAAAGTAAGTGATAGCATAGCATAAAAAAGAGGTATAATTTCTTTCCAAAAGAAAGAAGCAATTCCAGAAGCTAAAACACCAAGAACAAAAATAATTTGTAATATAACACTAAGAGGTTGTCTCTTAGGTTTTAATTCAATAACTTCTACACTATTCATAAACTACCTCACATATCTTTAAATAATCCATAAATATATTTTTCAATATCAAATGTTCTTAAATCTTTAGCTTGCTCTCCCATTCCAACAAATTTAACCGGAATATTTAATGCTTCCTTAATTGCCAAAACAATTCCACCTTTAGCAGTTCCATCTAATTTTGTAAGAACAATTCCTGTTATATTTGTAATCTTTTGAAACTCTTTTGCTTGACTAATTCCATTTTGACCAGTAGTTGCATCTATAACTAATAATGTTTCATGAGGAGCTTCTGGAATAATCTTTCCAATCACTTTATTCATTTTCTCTAATTCATTCATTAAATTTGACTTATTTTGAAGTCTTCCTGCTGTATCAATTAATACAACATCATATTCTTCTTTTTTAGCTTTAGAAACACCATCATAAATAACACTAGCAGGATCTGCATTTTCTTTATAAATAACAGGGCAATCTGTTCTTTCTCCCCACTCTATAATTTGCTCTACGGCACCTGCTCTAAAAGTATCCCCTGCTACTAATAGAACTTTTTTTCCTTCTTCTTTTAATTTATAGGCAATTTTTCCAATCGTAGTAGTTTTTCCTACTCCATTTACACCAACAAATAAAACAACAGTAGGTCCAGATTCTGCATATTGAATTTTATTAACCATGATAGAATTATCAACATAGATAATAAACATTTCATCTACAATAATTTCTCTTAAATCTTCACTATCTTCAATGTTTTCTTTCTTCACTCTCTTTTTCAGTCTATCAATAAAATCCATTACGGTATTTACACCAATATCAGCCATAATCAATATTTCTTCTAATTCTTCAAAATATTCAGGACTTACTTTTTTATATTTTGAGTTTAATAAGCTAATTTTAGAAACAAACTCTTTTCTAGTTTTCTCTAACCCCTTATCATAAACTTCTACTTCTTCTTTTTCTTGTTTATTCGTACTAAAAATACTCTTAAACTTATCAAATAATCCCATGATGATTCCTCCTTAGAATGTTCCACTATTATTTTATCATAAATGCAACAAAAAAGGAAAGAACATTTTGTTCTTTCCATTAGTCTTTTACAATAATTTGTACTACTACATATCCGTCATCATAATATGATTGATAATCATCTAATTGTGGATTCAAAGTAATCTTATACTTACCAAAAGTTTTATTTTCTATTTTTGTATATTGAGTTTTAAAATTATTTAATTCAGTTTCACCATAAATTTTCTTTATAAAAGATAAGATTGATTGATAACTTTTCTCGGTAAATTCTTTCTTCTCAGCAACCAAAATTATAGTTTCCTCTCTTATTTGACTTATATTAACATAATAATACATCATTCCAACATGTCCATTCATAGAACCATTCTTATATTCTAAAATACCATCTAGAATATCTAAGTCATTTTCAGTAATATATACATCACTTAAATCTGGAAGAACCATTTTTTTACTTAAATCAATTTTACATTCTATACTAGTTTGTGTAGTGGCAATTTCATAGCCATTTTCTTTTAAATTGCCAACAGGACTACCACTAAGAGCAGTAGTTGCCTCATGTTCTGAAATACCATCTTTTGTCGCTTTTGATGTTAAAACCAATACACACATCATAGCAGTTGTCATTACTTCCTCTGTATTACCTGATGACTTAAATGTCAAAATATTTCCTTCTAAAGTTCCTTCTATTCTTGTTTCTGTTGGACTATTGCCAGTTAATTTTTCAGAAATATTAATTATAATAACAAATTTGTTTCCTTCAACAGAACTTGCTATGGAATATCCTTCTACTTCATTATACTTTTTTATAGAATCTAAATTATTAAATGATTGGCTAAGCTCTTCTAACGATATAACACTACCAGACACATTCTGATTCGTATTTGAATTACTACCAGTTTCATTATTAGTATTTGTAGCTACATTACTATTAGGATTAATATCCCTATCTTTATCTCTAAAGCATAAGAAATAAACACCCACTGCAATCATTGCAAGTAATAAAATAATTACAATTATAATCCCTATTTTAGAACCACCTTTTTTCTTTTCTGTTACTGGTACACCACTAGCCATTAACGTTGAATTTGTTATTGGAGTAACTGGTGGTTGTGGCGTTGGCGAAACTCCTGGTACAGAACCATTAAAATTTCCTTGTGATGCTGGCTCATTTGTAACTGAAGTATTCGAAGATACTGTTGGTGGAACAGACGTAAAATTTAACATAGAGTTTTCTGATACATCTGAAATTTTTGATGACGAAACTTCTAATTCTTTATTTTCCTTTTCATTATTCATATTTCTATCTCCCCTTATTCTTTAAGTCTATAATACTATTTTTCTTCATAATAATCAATAAAAAAAAAGCTTATTTTAAAGATTTCCTTAAATAAGCTTTTCTTTTTATGCTATTTTCCTATACTGTTTTTCCATTTTGCCTGTTATTATTTTTCCCGATTCCAATATTACTATACTTTTAGATGGTATATGATAAGAAAACTGCATAGATAAATGTTCACTAGCTAAGTCATAAAATGTATCATATTCTTCTATTTTACATTCTATCGTATCTTCATCAATTCTGTTTATCGTAAAACTATAAAAACGATTCCTTAAAAGAAAGTAATAATCGGCTTCATCCATTCCAAGTTCTTTCATAATTTTTCGATTCTGTTTAGAATATTTACTTTCTAATATCCAATTAGAATTGTTTGACATAAAAGAATAGAAGGCAAAAATTAATCGCAATGTATCATCCATCTCAAAGAATAGAGAATGCTTATCTTTCATATTTACCTCCTTTATTTGGCGATATTATGATAGTATATTTTTCTATATAAGTCAAGTCAAACTAGACAAATGATATAAAAAAAGGTATAATGGTATAGTTGAATTTGAAGAAAAAAGAAAGGAGAGAAAGTTTTGAAATTTTTTGATGGCGGAGATACTAAAATATTCGCATTAGGTGGACTTGGAGAAGTCGGTAAAAACATGTACTGTATTATGACAGGAAATGAAATTATTATTACTGATGTAGGAATTACTTTTCCTTCCAATGAACTACCTGGAATAGATTATATTATTCCAGATTTTACATTTTTAAAGAAAAATGAAAATAAAATAAAAGCACTTTTTATTACACACGGGCACGAAGATCATATAGGAGGTATTCCCTATTTGCTTCAAACATTACAGATTCCAGCAATCTATGCTCCTAATCAAGCAGCTGGTCTTATTCGTAAAAAATTAGAAGATAGAGAAATTAAATATGATCATGTATATGTATATACAGAAAAAACAAAAGTTAAATTTAAAACAATGAGTGTAGAATTCTTCAGAACTACTCACTCTATACCAGATTCACATGGAATTGTTGTTTATACACCAAATGGTACTATTGTTACGACAGGAGATTTCAAATTTGACTTAACACCTATTGGACCTATGGCTAATTTACAAAAAATGGCTAGTATAGGAGAAAAAGGTGTTACATTATTACTAAGCGATAGTACCAATGCATTAAATGAGGGATTTAGTGTTAGTGAATCTAAAGTAGATGAAGCATTATCAGAAATGTTTTTGGAACATCATGGTAGAATTATTATTGCTACTTTTGCTTCTAATATTTATCGTTTAAAACACATTGTAGATACTTGTAAAAGGAATAATCGAAAGATTGCTATCTTTGGAAGAAGTATGGAAAATAATATTAACATTTCTTTAAATGAAGGATATATTAAACATCGTGAAATATTTTTTAAACCAGAAGAAGCTAATCAATTAGATCCTAATAAAGTATGTCTACTTTGTACAGGAACACAAGGAGAACCATTAGCAGCTTTATCTAGGATTGCAAATGGTAGTCATAGACAAATCAAATTACAACCAGACGATTTAGTTGTTCTAAGCTCCTCAGCAATTCCTGGAAATGCCTTAAGTATTTCTAAGACAATTAATAAGCTTTATCTACAGGGAGTAAAAGTTTGTACCAACTCTTCCCTAAGTGAAGTTCATACTTCCGGACATGGTAATCAAGAAGAATTAAAATTAATGTTACGATTATTTATGCCAAAATACTTTATGCCTTTTCACGGAGAATACCGTATGCTTAAGACTCATGCTGATTTAGCAGTTGAATGTGATATTCCAAAAGAAAATACATTTGTATTAAGCAATGGTGATGTTCTTTCTATGTATAAAGGAAAAATAAAAAGAGATGGAACAGTTCCAGCTGGCGATGTTTACATTGATGGAAATCGTATTGGTGAAATTGGTTCAGCAGTTATGAAAGACCGAAAAATTATGTCTAGTGATGGAATTGTTGTTGTAATTGCGAATATTGATACAAATAAAAATAAGCTACTAGGAAACCCTAATATTACAACTAGAGGATTCGTTCATATTCAAGAAAACCTAGATTTAATTAAAGAACTTGAAATGATTAGTACAAAAGCAATTAATTCTAAAATTGATAAACATGTAAACTATAGTGAAATAAAAAGTGAGATAACAAATCAGTTATCATCTTCTATATATGAAAAAACAGGAAGAAATCCTATTATTCTACCTGTCATTATGGATATTAAAAAGTAACCTAGGTTACTTTTTTTTGTTTTCCAATCACTACTAATTGTTCTTTACTTCCATAACAAGTAATTAGTGTAATACTAGAATCATTTGGATCTCTAATCACTTCTACCTCCCCTGTTTTTGGAACTTTATATTTTCTAACTACTTCATATTGATATTTTTTTCCATGATAAGTTAAAAAAATATCATCTTTAATCTTTATTTTATATAAATCTTTAAAATAGGCAATATTACCATACCCGCTATGACCAGCAATAATCACATTTCCTCCTTTTATTTCTGGAGTAGAACTACTTTTTAAAAAAATGAGACGTTCTTCTAATTTATTTCTTTCATCTTCTTTTTCATAAAGAACCTGATTTAAAGAAATACTAGGAATAGTTAAACGAATATCTACTTCCTTTTTTAAAAAAAGCTTTTGATAATTGAAAGAGATAATCATTAGTAAAAATTGAATAAAAGCTAAAACCTTAGAAAACAAAGAACTTTCTCCAAATAATATTCATAAAATTCATCCAACCTAATGGATACATAAGACCAGTATCAGGAACTTCTGTAATAATTTCTTTATTATATAATTTTAGTATTCCCTCCAATTTATCATTTACAACAAATGAAAAATCTTTAATATTTTGGTAGCCACTTTTTCCTTTTACTTGATGCAATAAATATTTTCCATTTGGTAGCTTAAATTTTGCAAGTCCATCTGAATCTGTTGTCACTGTAAGAACTAAATTATCATCTTGATAAATTTCAAAAGTAGCATCTTCTTCTAATTTATAAGTTCCACTTCCATACCATTTTTCAATTGTAATCTCTCTTTCTTCTTGTTTTTCATATACTTCTAAGGAAACATTTTCTTGATTAAGAGAAACTGTATAGGAATCCATATCTACCAAATATCCATCACTAGCTTTTATTTCTTTTACAGTATAAATTCCATACTCTAATAAAGAACTAATTGCTTCCCCATTCTCATTAGTTACAATTTCTTCTACTAGAATATCATCTTTATAAATTCCATAAATAGCACCTTTTAAAGTATTATCTTTAGAAACAAAAACATTTTCTAAATTTTTCTTTTTTAAAGAAATTCTTCCCTTTAAAAATTCTACTTCAAAAGAAAAGTTCATAGGCGCTAGTAGTCCAGGATGATAGACATCTTGACCATTTTTATGATAATAGAAAATACCTGTTTCAAAAGCATTTTCATTACTTGGCAACTCAAATGAATAATTATCTTCAAGTAGCATTATGGCATTCTTAAAAATAATGTTTTTGTGAATCCACTGATTCCACTCTTCCCTATTCTGAAAAATTAATTTTTTAGGGCCTTTCTTTAATTCTTGATAATTAGCAATTAAGCTTTCTATTTCTTCTATTTCTTTTTGATAAGGATCTATTTTTTTTCCTTTTTTACCATCAGCAAAATATATTGTCATATCTTTTGCAACAGTTTTCCAAATTAAATATTGGGTAATTCCATACCATTTAATATCTTCATGTCCCGGATATAAATACCCAAAATATGCTAAATTGGAAATTCTTTCAAAATCCTCTTCACTAATATTTAAAACATCTTTATTCGTATCAAATGCAAGATAATCCTCTGTTTGATTTAATGCTACTATAGGCTCTAAACAATAAACAAAAGAAGAATCACTCTTTCTTCTTAAAACAAATGGACTATTATAATCTGATGCCTCTTTATCTATTCTTGTAATCCACATGCCTTCTACTTTTTCTTTCGTATTATAAAATCTTACACTATCATCTGCAAATACTGGTTCTATCATAATCATAAAACTCAAAAATAAAAACAATAACTTTTTCATAGTATTTCCTCCTCTACTATAATTGTTATTGTTTTCTATTTCATTTCCTTTTATTTTTTTCTTTTTTTAGTCTTTTTTTTCATTTTTCTAACTAAATTTACAATTAAAATACCTATATACTGGAAAAATACAATGATGCAAGTAACAAATACGGCATCTAACCAAGCAGGTGTATGGTCTAGATTTCCTTGGGAAGTAATTCCATATAGTTCAATAAGAGTAAATCTCTTTAAACTAAGTACAATTAAAAGATAAATAAAGAAAAATCCAAAAATAATTTGTTTTTCTCTAAATTTATTCATACCATAAATACCAATGGTTGGAAGAATACAAAATACTACAAACCCAATCATCCATACTACTGGTTTTACATCAAAAATAACACTTGGAATGAGAAAGAATAATAATAGAAATATTACTAAGTCTAACCCCATTACATAACGGTAATCTTTTATCTTTTCCCAAACATAACTACCTAAAATCATTACATTCTTTCGAATCTGACTATCTTCCGTCACTACTTCTACTTCTTCTTTTTTAGAATTTTTCTTAGACTCTTTCTTCTCTTCCTTTTCTACCTTTTTTTTAGACTCTTCTTCTTTTTTAGAAGAAACTTTTTTTTCTTCCTTCTCTTGTTTTTCTTTTTTCTTTAATTCTTTTTCATTATCCTTACTCATACTATCACCTATTATTATCTTATCATACTTTCTTCAAAAAGTAATTAAAAAAAGGACAAAATGTCCTTCTTTTTTTATTTAATTACAATATTTACTAATTTTTTAGGAATTACAATTGTCTTTACTACTTCATGACCATCTAAATAAGTCTTAACATTATCTATAGATTTTGCATATTCTTTCATTTCTTCTTCAGTAGCACTTGTAGAAACAGTAATCTTACCTCTTACTTTTCCATTTACCTGAACAACCATTTCATAACTATCCTCTATTGTCTTTTCTTCTTCATAAGTTGGCCATGGAGAAATAGCTAACATAGTACCTAATTTACAATTTTCATTAATCTCCTCTGTAATATGAGGTGCGATTGGATTAAGTAAATGAATGAATAAACGTAAATCCTCTTTCGTAATACTCTCTTCTTTTTCAATCTCATTTAAGAAAATCATTAAAGCAGACACAGCTGTATTATATTTTAAACTTGTTAAATCATTCGTTACTTTCTTAATAGTTTGATGCGCTAAAGTCTCTTTTGTATAACCAGTCTTATCATTTAATTTATCTTGTAATTTCCAAACACGGTCTAAGAATTTTTTACATCCTTTAAGACCATTAGTTGACCATGATGCTTCATGCTCATAATCACCAATAAACATTTCATAAGTACGTAAAGCATCGGCTCCCATTTCTTTAACGATATCATCAGGGTTAATGACATTTCCTTTAGATTTACTCATTTTCTCGCCATTAGAACCTAATATCATACCATGACTTACACGTGTCCAAATCATTTCTTTACTTGGAACAAGTCCAATATTATATAAGAACTGTACCCAGAATCTAGCATATAATAAATGTCTTGCAGTATGCTCCATACCAGTATTTCATAGCATCCATACCAGTAAAAGCTTCATTATTATGTGGATCCATAAATCTTAAGAAATACCAACTTGATCCAGCCCAGTTAGGCATAGTATCTGTTTCTCGTCTAGCTGGTGCACCACAACATGGACAAGTCGTATTTACCCATTCTGTAATATTAGCAAGTGGACTTTCACCATTTTCTGTTGGTTCATACTCTGCTACATCTGGTAATAATAATGGTAATTCTTCTTCCTTCATTGGAACCCAACCACAATTTGGACAATCTATCATTGGAATTGGTTCTCCCCAGAATCTTTGTCTTGAGAAAATCCAATCTCTCATCTTATAATTTATTTTCTTTTCTCCTACTTTGTTATCTTCTAACCAAGCAATCATTTTATCGATGGCGTCTTGTTTATTTAATCCGTCTAATTGTTCAGAATGAACATGAATGCCATCTTCTGTCATAGCACCTTCACCAAAAAGAGCACGAGTTGCATCATATTTATGAGCTTCACTT
>CAZRIC010000028.1:4433-9871 GCA_964600095.1 uncultured Muribaculaceae bacterium | reverse complement strand
CTTTTCAATAGCACTTATAGAACTACGGTCGAATGGCTTAATAGACAATTGTCTTGCTTCTGGAATTGAAATTGTTGCCAATTGTTTTAAAGGAGTTTCTACTCCATAATAATTTACCATAACACCATCTAACATAGCAGGATTAGCACGACCTGCACGAATGTTAGTAAATCTTTTTTCCATGTTCTCGATGGCTTCTACCATTTCCATTTCTGTATTTTCCAATATTTCTTCTATCATATATCCTCCTAATATTGTTTTCCAAAGTAAATTTCATACTTTGCTTTTTTACCACAACATACACAATTTCCATCTTCGGTTTCTCCAATGATACATCTTGACTTATAAGTAGTATCTTCTTTTATTTTATCCTCACAAGATTGCTCACCACACCATTTTGTTTTGATAAATCCAGTCTTTTTCTTTGTGATATTTAAGAATTCTTCATAAGTAGTTGCTTCATAAATTTTAGAATCTCTTCTTTTCTTTGCTTTTTCAAATAAATTATTTTGTATATCAACAAGTAATTCTTCTATTTTTGAAACTACTTCTTCTACAGATACTTTTATTTTTTCTAAGGTATCTCTTCTAACAAGAGTTACTTCATTATGTTCTAAATCTCTTTTTCCTATCTCTAAACGAATTGGATATCCTTTTACTTCTGCTTCGGCAAACTTATATCCTGGAGATTTATCTGTTTTATCTACTAAAAATGTAATTTCTTTTTCTTTTAAAGCAGAAGTTATTCCTAATAAAACTTCTTCTACATCTCCAATTGGAATAACAGCTACTTTTGTAGGAGCAATCTTTGGTGGTAAGACAAGTCCATGATCATCACCATGTGTCATAATAAGAGAACCTATCATACGAGTAGTAACTCCCCATGAAGTTTGATAAGGAGTTTCTAATTCGTTATTTTTATTTAAAAACTGAATATTAAAAGCTTTAGCAAATCCATTACCAAAGTAATGACTAGTACCATTTTGTAAAGCGACACCATCATACATCATAGCCTCTATTGTATAAGAAGCTTCGGCGCCTGCAAATTTTTCCTTTTCTGTTTTTTTACCAGTTACAACAGCAAGAGCTAAATAATTTTCTTGAACATCTTTATAAACATCTAACATTTTTAATGTTTCCTCTAATGCTTCTTCAGCAGTTGCATGCATCGTATGTCCTTCCTGCCATAAAATTTCTCTACTTCTTAAAAATGGTCTCGTCTCTTTTTCCCATCTTACAATCGTACACCATTGATTATAGAGAAGTGGCAAATCACGATAAGATTTAATAATCTTTTTAAAATGCTCACAAAATAATACTTCACTTGTTGGTCTTACAATCATCTTATCAGCAAGTTCTTCTTTTCCTCCACGAGTGACAACAGCTACTTCTGGAGCAAATCCTTCTACATGTTCTTTTTCAATATTAAATAAACTTTCGGGAATAAACATCGGCATTTGTACATTCACATGCCCAGTCTCTTTAAACTTTTTATCTAAAATAGATACAATATTTTCCCATATCGCATAGCCATAAGGGCGAATAATCATACTTCCTTTTACAGAAGAGTAGTCTACTAAATCGGCAGCTTTACAAACGTCAGTATACCATTTAGCAAAGTCTACATCTCTTGATGTAATTTTTTCATTATTTTTTTCATTCATTTTATTCCCTCCACATTAAAATTATATCATAAAGTTTTATCTTTGTTTACAAAAAAAGATATTTTCATATCTTATTTGCATGTAAATCCAGTTTGTTCCATCATACTTTTAAATTCATCATAATTTTTTTCTTCTGCTTCACGAGTAAATAAAGAATCTTTTCCATCACTATCTAAATCATTTAAATTTACTTCTATTTTAGATGAAAGCTTTTTATTTTCTTTTTCTATACTACATTCTACACCTTTTAAATCTTTCATATCATCACAAGATTTTAAAACAGTTTGATAGTCTTTTTCAAAGTCCTCCTCATTAATTTCTTTTAAATATTCAGCAGTATCTTTTTTTTCATAAGAAATTAATTTTTCGCCTTTCTTGTCAAAATGAAATGTATATTCCATCTTTGTTTTTATCTCATTAGTATCTAAATCATAAGTACAAGTAAAAGATTTTTCTTTCCCACAACCTGTAAGCATAACTATCATCAATGTGAAAAGAAATAACATCCTATATTTTTTCATTATATACCTCCCTACCTTCTTGTTCATTATAACATAATATTTTCTTAAAAACCACTTCGTTTAAACATTTTTTCTAAGTCTTGCTTAGAATAATAAATAATAGTTGGTCTTCCATGTGGACAATTAAAAGGATTTTCACAATTTCTTAAATCAGAAATTAAATTTTCCATTTCTTCTAAAGTAATATTGGTATTGGCCTTTATACTCATTTTACAAGCAGCTGTTGATGAAACATGATCATAAAATAATTGTAAGTTAAAATTCTTTTCCCGATAAATAACCGTCTCTAATATTCTTCTAATATTTTCTTCCTTATTTTCACTTGGAATCCATACTGGGTGAGCCTTAATAATAACAGAATTCATACCAAATTCTTCAATATCAAAATTCATTTCTCTAATCAAATCAAAGTTTTCTTTCAATACCGCAAACTCACTAGCCGGATATTCCAAAGTAAGTGGAAATAAAAGAGAGATAGATTCTTTTCTAGGATGAAGCAGTTTTTCCTTTACCTTTTCATAATTAATCCTTTCTTTAGCAGCATGTTGGTCAATCAAATACATTCCAAGTTCATTCTGACAAATAATGTAAGTTCCATGTACCAAGCCTACTGGATACAATGGCGGTAATTTTTCTTTCACATCTTCATGAACCTCAATTTCTTCTTCCTCTTCAATAAAATCTGTATTTAAAATTAAAGGTTCTTCTGGTTCTTTTACTTCGTCAAAAGATAAAGTAATCTCTTCATATTTTCTTTTAGATGTTTCCTCTTTTTCTATCTTTCTTTCAATATGAGGTATTAAAGTTTTCTTTTTTAAAGCATTTTGAATCATCTCGTAGACAAGTTGATTGAGTTCTTCCTGTTTACCAAATTTAATATCCATTTTAGTAGGATGAATATTAACATCTACAATACTCGTATCTACTGTAATATTTAAAACTACAATCGGATATCTATTTTCCGGTTGATAAGAATGATAGGCATCTTTGATATATCGGTTTAACTCTTGATTACGAACAATTCTACCATTTACTAAAGTAATCATTCCATTACGATTAGACCGATGAAGCTCTGGTAAGCTAACATACCCATCTATTTCATAATCTGCATTAGAAGAATGAACTTCCACCATTTTTTTAGCAATATTTGCCCCATAAATATAATGAATAACTTTTAATAATTGACCACTACCATCCGTTTTAAAAATCTCTTTGCCATCATTACTCAATAAAAATCGAATTTCTGGATGAGAAAGCGCTAATTTATTCATATATTCTGTAATATTAGCAAGTTCTGCATAAAGACTCTTTAAATGTTTTAATCTAGCTGGTGTATTAAAAAAAAGTTCTCTTACACTAACAATTGTACCTTTTCTACTATCCCCTTTTGTCGTAGAAAGAAGTTTTCCACCTTCTATATTGACAATGACCCCAAGTTCTCCAGTGGAAGTCGTTAAAGTAATTTTAGAAACGGCGGCAATAGACGCTAAAGCCTCACCTCTAAAACCTAAGGTACCAATTCTATACAAATCTTCCTCTCGATAAATTTTACTAGTAGCATGTCTCGAAAAACAAAGAATTGCATCTTCTGCACTCATTCCTTTACCATTATCAATTACTCTAATCTCTTTTGTACCAGACTCTAACAATTCAACTTTAATTTCTGTGCTTTCTGCATCAATACTATTTTCTACTAATTCTTTAACGACAGAAGAACACCTCTCAACTACTTCCCCGGCAGCTATTTTATTTGCCAATATCTCATCTAATACTTTTATTATCGCCATGTTATCCTCCGAACTTTTTCTTTATTTCTTTTATTATATCATGAAAAAAAGAATCTCTAACATATAACTTTTACACTATTATCAAGAATGTTCTAAAAAAGAATTATTATTGAAATTACTTTTAACAAATACTTTTTGGGATTCCTTTTCATCAAATAATATAGTAGTGTTATTACGCCAAAAGTCATCCCAATTATATTTTTGTGTTTTTTTAGTAGATACTAATTGTAATAACTGATTTATCCATTTTATTTTTCTAAAATCTACTTCTGGATTTAATTTAATTTTATATCTTTTTACTAAATTATGTGCAGAAGAATCAAGAGACTCTTTTTTATAGAATTCTGCTAAAACAGCAATAAGAACTTCTTCTTCCTGACCTGCTAGCAAATTTACGATTTGATGATATTTACTAGAAAAGTCGTTTTCACTATAAATAATATCTCTAGCTCTTTTAATGAAATCAACATCTTTCTCCTTCAATAGAAAAATAGAAGTTTCTAAAACGGATTCTTTTTCTCTTTCCATAACTCTATGTAATCTTCTTTTTACCTTTTTACTATTGGGATCTATTTTCACATTTTCTATAAGAATCTCTTTTACTCTTTCGGTATGTCCTTCTCTTTGTTCTAATTCCATAAGTTCAAATAAAATTTTCCCATTAGGTTTTAAATGGTACAAAGCTTCCAACCATTTTTTTAACTCTAAGTAATCCCCTTCTTTTCTTAAGTTTCTAATAAGGGCATTTATAATTTTAGTATTTGTTGGTGATAGTAATAATGCTTTTTCTAAATAACTTCTTTCTAATTTATAATTTTTATTTTGTTTAGCTTGCTTCGCTAATTGAAAAAAACTATTCCTTTCTAATTTTTCCATCAAAACCACCTCCAAACGAATTGAAAATGTGCCCAAAAAAGAAGAAATATTATAGTATCTCTTCTTTGATATTTGGATTTTTCAAAGCATTTACTAACTTATCTATTTCTTCCTTTGTATTATAAAAATAAAGACTGATACGGCAAGTATTTTTAATACCTAAATCATCTTTTAAAATTTTAGCACAATGATTTCCTGCTCTTACACAAATATGATATTTATTTAAATAAATAGCTAAATCTTGTGAAAAAATATCTTTCATATTAAAAGTAATTATACCTGCTTCACTATTTTCATTATATAAAATAATATTAGGCACTTCTCTTAATTTTTCTATCGCATAACTTCTTAATTCCTTTTCATAGGCTTCAATTCTATCCATTCCAATTGATTCCAAATATTCTATAACTGCTCCAAATCCTATTACAGAAGCAATATTAGGAGTTCCAGCCTCAAAAAAATGAGGAATTTCATTATAGACAACAGTTCCATCAAATTCAAAAGAGGAATTCATTCCTCCACCTACTATGAGAGGTCGAAATTGTTTTAACAATTCCTCTTTTCCATAAAGAATTCCTAATCCTGTAGGG
>CAZRIC010000028.1:0-4423 GCA_964600095.1 uncultured Muribaculaceae bacterium | reverse complement strand
AAATCTACATCCAAATCTTTAACATCTACTGGCATATGAGGAACACTCTGTGCTCCATCACAAACTACTAATATATTTCTTTCATGAGCAAGTTTTGTTATCTCTTTGATTGGTCTAATATCACCAGCTACATTAGTAACATGGGCAAGAGAAATTACTTTCGTCCTTTCTGTAATACTATTTTTTACCTGATCTAAAGATATTTTTAAATTTTCATCAAGAGCTATATAATTTACTATAATTTTTTTTCTTTTCTGAAGTTCAAACCAAGGAAGAACATTAGAAGCATGCTCTGCTTTTGTAATTAAAACTTCATCGCCTTCCCTTAAATAATCTTCAAAAAATCCTAGTACAATTTTTGATAAAGAATCTGTAGCATTATTAGTAAATGCTATTTCATTAGTATTAGCATTTATCAAATTACTAACTAAATATCTTGTTTTTTCAAATAATGTATCTACTTTTAGACTAATATCATAGTCCCCTCTATGAGCATTCGCACTATAGTGATTATAATAATCACTCATGGTATCAGCTAAAACTTTTGGCTTTAAAGTAGTTGCTCCACTATCTAAATAGATAATGTCATCCTGAAGCATTAAAAAATCTTCACGATTCATAAAATCACCTCCACTCACTTTTGATAGTATGAATAATTTCTTTCTGCATTTTTTTATTAGAAATGTCGCTCAATAAAAAACCATTTAACAATAACTTAGTAGCATCCATCTTGGAAAGACCTCTGCTTTGTAGATAAAACATTTCTTCACTACTAAATTTTCCAATAAGAGCAGAATGATTGGCTACAACATCATATTCGTCAATATAAAGATTAGGTCTAATTTCATTTTTCTTCTCATTTAAACTAATAATACGATTACTTTGATTAGCAGTACATCCCTTTTTGCCTTTTGGAACAAAAGTAGAGACCTGGATTGTAGACTTTCCCTCTTTAAGACTAATAACATTATTTTTAATATTACTAATAGTATTTTTTTCATCATGATAAATATAGTAGTCTAAAGTTTCTTTTCCTGTACAAATATCTTTTAACTGATAATCAAACTGTGCATCTTCTCCTAATAAATGAACCGTCATCATTTCTTTTCCAACAGGAACTTTTTGAAATTTAAATATATGAAGAACTCCATTTTCAGAAATATCATAATTATATTGTACTTTACTATTTTCTAATCTTTGATATAAGTAAAGATTGACATTAGCGCCTTTCGCAACTTCCATTTTTACTCTTATTTTTTTAGTATTAGAAGTTAAATCCAGTTCTAAGTCACAATCTTTGAAGCAACAAATCTCTATAGATGCGATATCAAATTCACTTTCTGATGGTTTTAAAGAAAAAGAGATTTTTTTGGGTATTTTTAATTCTACAATTTCATTTTCAACAATTTTTATTCTATTCATTTTTAGTAAGCTCCCTCACCGCACAGGTTCCAAGCTCTACTTTCTTTTTCTCTATTTTTTCATAACCATTTTTTTCAATATAATCTACTAAACTAAAATCCCCACTTTTTACTATCCTTCCATTCATCATAATATGCACAAATTCAGGTTTGATATATTCGAGTAGCCTACGATAATGTGTAATTAATAAAACTCCGCACTTACTATTCTTTTGATATTCTGTTACATTTTCTCCTACTATTTTTAAGCTATCTACATCTAAGCCTGAATCTATTTCATCTAAAAGTACCATATCAGGCTTTAATAAATACATTTGGAGAATTTCATTTTTCTTGCGCTCTCCACCACTAAAGCCCTGATTAACGCCACGATTAATCATATCTTGATCCATTCCTAATTTTTCGATAGTTCCTTCTAATTCTTTTATAAATGGGAATAATTTAAATTTCGTCTTTTCTTTAGAAGAAACTATAGTACGTAAAAAATCAGCATTGGTTACGCCTTCTATAGCAATGGGAGACTGCATTCCTAAAAAGATTCCTAAGTGCGCTCTTTCATCTACTGAAAGTTTGGTAATATCTTTACCATCATAAGTAATAGTACCACTTTCAATAACGTAGCTATCATCTCCCATAATAACTTTTGTAAGAGTACTTTTTCCTGTCCCATTTGGACCCATAATCGCATGAATTTCTCCACTATTTATTGTCAAAGAAAAATTGGATAATATTATTTTTTCTTCTACTTTAACTGTTAAATCAACTATCTCAAGTGTATGCATCTAACCATCTCCTCTTTGTATTATACTAAAAATAAAGAAAAAACAAAAGAACTTGTATAATATTTATCTATATTTTTCATAATAACAATGAATATCCGCAAGTATTCATGAAAAAACGAGAAACCTCGTTTTTTTTCTAAAGTTATGTTATAATGATTTAGGAGTGTGATGATATGAACGATTGTTTATTTTGTAAAATTATAAAGGGAGAAATTCCTAGTTTTAAAATTTATGAAGATGAGATAGTATTTGTATTTTTAGATATCAATCCTAAAAGTAATGGTCATACCCTAATTGTCCCTAAAAAACATTTTAAAGATATCTATGATATTGATTCTTCTACTTTAACTCATATTGTAGAAATAGCTAAAAAAAAGATGGATTTATTAAGTGAGAAATTAAACCCAGATGGATTTACTCTTGCTCAAAATAATGGAGCAGTACAAGAAGTAAAACATTTCCATCTACATATTATGCCACATTATCAAGAAACAAAAGAAATGAAACCAGAAGACGTTTGGAATTTATTAAAATAAAAAACTATCAGAATAACCTGATAGTTTTATTTTATACTAGAAACTACTATAGCAATATCTTTAAAAATATCAAAATTTTCATTGAAATAATAATCTGTTGCTGTAATTAAAATAGTATTTTGATCATCAATCGCTACATAAGCACACATACTATAAATATCTTTATATTTTTTAGATACAATTAGATATTCTTTTCCATTATAAGTTTTATACTGAACATTAGATATATCATAAATATTTAGACCTAATTCTTTTTTTACCTCTTCTTCGTTTGCTTTATATTCACTATATTTCTTTACAGCAAATTCTATCTGATAACTTGTCTTTGTCTTTGGATTGTCGATATCTAAAATATCTCCTAAAAACTCATATCGACTTATCGTCGCTTCATATTCACTTGGAATTGTTACTGTATATTTACCAAAAGTAGTACTTCCAACTATTTTATTATTAGTGTTAGTATTTGTATTGCTATTTGCATTTGTATTCATATTGCTGTTAGTGTTAGTATTTGTATTGCTATTTGCATTTATATTGGTATTAGTATTTGTATCATAGTTAAAATTACTTCCACTATTGGTATTAGTATCCAATTTATTAGTACTAGATGAATTAGAATTAGAACTTTCTTTCTTAGAAGAATTACTAGATCTTACTACCATGAAAATAGCAATACCTACTAGTATAATAACAACTACTACAATAGCAATACCAATAAATAAAGTTTTTTTATTATTTGGTTTCTTTGGTTCTATGGGATTATTCATCTGAGTTGGCTCTAAAGATGGAGTAGAATCTACCTTATCACAGGCTTGACCACAATTCATACAAAAAGAATATCCCTCTTGAATCGGTTCACCACAATTTTTACAATGCATATAATTCCTCCTATTATATATTCTTAACATATCATGATTTTAAAATGTTGTAAAGGATTTAGAAGAATACTTTTAGATACTTTACAGTTTTCAAAAAAGAAGCTATTTAATAGCTTCTTTTCTTGATAAATTAAGGCGTCCTCTATTATCATATCCCATGCATTTAACGATAATTTCGTCTCCTTCTTTTACAACATCTTCTACTTTTTCAACACGATCAAGCGCTAACTGTCCAATATGTACCATACCCTCACATCCTGGCCAAAGTTCTACAAAGCATCCTTTATCACTTAAGACTTTAACAACTTTACCAGTATAGATTTTATTTTCTTCTGGTTCTCTTACAATATCCTTAATACGATTAGCAGTAGCCTCAATAATTTCTTTATTCGTGTGATAAATAATAACTCTACCATCATCTTCTAAATCTACTTTTACTGCATTGATATCATTAACAGCAGTTACATTACTACATTCTAAGATAATCTTTGTAATCGTTTCTCCACCTTTACCAATAACTTCTTTAATCTTATCTGGATTAATCATGAAAGTCATTGTCTTTGGTGCATATTCAGAAACTTCTTTTCTTGGTTCTGGAATTTGTGCAGTAATTACATCCAGAATTTGCATACGTGCTTGTTTTGCTTGCGCTAAAGCTTCTTTTAAAATCTGTTCTGTAATTCCTTTAATCTTAATATCCATCTGAAGTGCACAGATACCATCTTTAGTTCCTGCTACTTTAAAATCCATATCTCCTAGATGATCTTCCATTCCTTGGATATCCGTAAGAATAGTATATTCATCTC
>CAZRIC010000027.1:0-9935 GCA_964600095.1 uncultured Muribaculaceae bacterium | reverse complement strand
CGGAGAAATACCCAAGTCTGGTTGAAGGGACCGGTCTTGAAAACCGGGAGGTCGGAAACGGCGCGGGGGTTCGAATCCCTCTTTCTCCGCCATTTATTATATCGCGGAATGGAGCAGTTTGGTAGCTCGTCGGGCTCATAACCCGAAGGTCGTTGGTTCAAATCCATCTTCCGCAACCATTTTGGTCCCGTGGTGTAGCGGTTATCACGTCTGCCTGTCACGCAGAAGATCGCGAGTTCGATTCTCGTCGGAACCGCCATTTGGTTTCATAGCTCAGTCGGTAGAGCAAAGGACTGAAAATCCTTGTGTCGGTGGTTCGATTCCACCTGAAACCACCAGTTTAAAATGAAAACGACTATGTAGTCGTTTTTTTCTGTATAGAAATACATTCTTTTATTCCGTCAATTAGGACTGTATCTCCAGTATGCAATATTTTTGTAATTCCTTTGCATCCTACTAAGCAAGGTTTGTTATATTCTCTAGACCAAATAGAGGCATGAGTCAGATACCCTCCATATTCTACTAGAATTGCTCTGCTATCTAATAATTTCATAGTATCTTGGATAGTTAAAACAGAACATATTACTATTTTCCCAAAAATATCTATATTATCAAAGTCATGATTTTGAATAACTACACATTCTCCTTCTACTTCTGTAAATGGAAAAGTAGCTTTTCCTCTTAAATTTAGTGTTGCATTTTCTACTTCCTTTGATGAAATAGAATCTATCCACTCTTTGATATTTTCTACTATAGTGGGATATATAATAACTCTATTTTGATAGGAAGAATTATGAAAATTTAAAAGAAGAAAACCATACTTTTCTCGTTTCCTAATTTTATTAACAATAGTGTGTATATCTATTTTCTTTTCTAGAACATCAATAAATTCTTGAAAATGAATAAACTGTTTAAAAGTAGAAACAGATATATCTAATTGGTAATATTCTATTATTTTTTCCATACATTTATGATATGTCCACGGTTCTTTGTTATTAGGATCATTCTTCCATTTTATAAAAGTCTGATACATTTTTTTATTCAAAAGATTTTGCTTTTGATTTGCTAAATTACTGATTAGGTACTCATAAGAATATATTTCTGCTTCTAGTTCTATTATTTTTTTAATTTTTTCTATTTCTAAAAAAATATTTTCTAAATTGATATTAACCGATATGGTTTCTATACTGTCTCTAAGTTTATAATACTTTTGAATAAAAAAAGTTAAATCTTGAATATTTATTTTTTCTAAAGAAAAACTGTCAATAGAGGGATTGTTTCCATTAAACGCATGAATTTGTTTAGTATTTTTAGGATAGTATATAGTAAAAGTTTCAGTTACGTTATTATGAATAACAGGATTTTTATATTTTACAATTCCATAGTTATAAATGGAACGGTAAAATAGTGTTCTATTATTATTTTTAAAATCGCACCAGCAATTATTTTTCATATAGTTTACGATATTCATAGTTTATTTCCTTTCTAATATCTTTATTTTTTGATAGATACAGCTTTTTAAATCCTGCTTGGTATCTGTATAGTGAAGACTTGAGATTCCTTCTTTTTCAGCAGCTATAACATTTTTTATATCATCATCTACAAATAATACTTGTTCTGGAAATACATCTAATTGTTTTAGGGCACATTTATAAAATCTAGGATTTGGTTTATTAGAACCATTTGGCATGAAATAGGAATTGCATACATTTTTAAAATCAACATATTTTAGAATACCACTTTCTTGTAGCCATTTGGAAATAGCAGGACGGTTATTTGTCCAAAGAGAAAGTTTATATTGCCTTTGAACAATATCCTCTAGTGTTTCTATAGTAGAATCCATTAAAACATATAGTTTAGAATAAATATCTTCTATTTGACTTTCTATTTCTGTAATAATTTTTCTATTGTTAGGGATTTGTGTGAACTGAACATAATTTTTACTTTGATAAATTTGTAGTAGATATTTTTGATGTGGATTTAATCTATTAAAATCTTGATAAGCGATTACTCCACCTATATCTAATGCAATTATTTTAATCATAATTTTCCTCCTTTTCTTACATTGTAAATTTTTTCTTTATTTAATATCAAATTGATAGAAAATGTATACAAAAATGTTACTATATGATATAGTAGTATTATGAAAAAGTTAAATAGAAAAGAAATGATTATATTATTACAAAATAAAGGAAATAAGACTTTTAAAGAATTATCCATTTTAAGTGGCTACCATGAGAAATCATTAGTTCGAATTTCTAGAGCAATAGAAAAAGGAAAGTATTCTTCTATCCATGGTAATGTTGGAAGAATTCCATATAATAAAATAGATAATCAAGAAAAAAAGCATTTATTGGAACTTTATCAGAAGGGAAACTATTCTAGTAAAAAAGAATTTTATTGTTATTTGCGCTTTTTAGGATATTCCTATAGTTATTCTTTTATAGCTAAAATAATTGAAAAAACGAACGTTATTAAAATAACTAAAAAACAAAAAAAATATTTTTGTATTCCTAGAAAAGCAATATCAGAAAATAAGATTCAATATCAAAATAAAAGATATTGGATAGATACTGATGTTCCAATTGCCCATCACGAAAGTCTTCTTCTTTATATAGAGAAAGAAACTCAAATTCCACTTTATATAAAATATCAAGGCAAAAAATATGGTTTATTTTATGAAAAAACAGTTCATTCAAAGAAAGGTACTACAAAATATTAAGAAAAAAACATCAGTTATACTGATGTTTATTTTAAAAAATAATGCCTATCCTTTAATAATACATTTCTTTTGATATCCTCTAATTCTTCTTCGGCATTTCTGTCTTGATGAGTACTAATAATTCCTTCTTCTGGACAGGGGATAAAACTTCCTGTTGCATTATTAAATTTTTCAGGGGTAAGCTTTTCAATTTGCCATCCCATTAAATCATAATTGTAAAATCTGATATGTGGGATAGGGCTAGTAGTAGAAATTACTTTTCTATTTTTAGTTTCTGTTTTATCAAATCTTGATACATATACTAAAAAATCGGAAAATACATTTTCATCGAGATTTGTTTTTCCTTGTAACCAAAGCTTTAACAAATTTAATTGTTCTATTGTTAAATTGGAGGAATCAATAATACGATTAGGCAATGTATCATTTTCGGATGAGAATAAATTTTGAAAATCTTTACATTCAGAACCTATACAAAAATTTTTTGCCCAAATCTTATGCTTTCCAGTAGTTATTAAAATTTCTCCATCAGGTTTAATAAAAGCCCTTTTTTGATATTCTAGTTCTGAAATATATGGTAAGATTTTACTCATATCTTTTTCCTTCTTTCTTAGCAGTAAATTATTATATCACAATTTAAAAGAATTAGTATTTTTGTAGATTAATTTCTACATTTTTTTTATTTGCATACACTTAAAATGTAAGTAAAAATAAGAGTTTATTAAAAATTCTTAAATGTTGTTGACATTATAAATATCTATAGTATAATGATTACTGTTAAATAGTTTCCATAGAAACTATTTAACAGTGGGAGGATATTGTGACTGAGGAATCAATTGGTAAAATTTTATACATTGCATCTAAAGGAAGAGAACGTTATTATAAGACTTTAGAAGAGTGCTCAAAAAAGAAAGGAATATCAAAACAAGAAATTGATGTTCTAGTGTTTCTAGATGTGAATTCTCTAAATTGTGCTTGTGATGTAGTAAATGAAAGAGGACTTTCAAAAGCATATGTTTCAAAGGCTATTTCTAAGCTTCAGAAAGCGCATCTTATTACGGTTACTAAAGACTTAAATGATAAGCGTTATCAACATATAGAGCTTACAAAGGATGCGAAAGAAATTCTTTCTTATATGAAAGATAAGCAAAAAAAATTAATGGCTGATTTGACAAGAAATATTTCACAGAATGATTTAGTGGTATTTTTGAAGGTTGCTGATCAAATGATTTCTAATTTAAAAATAAAGGAGAGTGAAAAAAATGTTTAAGCTATTTAGAAAATTAGATAAAAAAGATGTATTTTATATTTTCATTTGTTTTGTTCTAATTTTTTTTCAAGTTTGGCTAGATTTAAAATTGCCTGATTATATGAGTGAAATTACTAGATTAGTTCAAACAACAGGTAGCGATATGAGGGATATTTTAGTTCAAGGTGGCTATATGCTTCTTTGTGCTTTAGGTAGTTTATCCTCAGCTATAGTAGTAGGATATTTTGCTTCTAAAATTAGTTCTTCATTTTCAAGAAAATTACGAAAAGAAATTTTTGAAAAAGTAGAATATTTTGGTATGGAAGAAATTAAGAAATTTTCCACAAGTAGTTTAATTACTAGAACAACAAATGATGTTACCCAAGTAGAAATGCTTATTGGAATGGGTTTACAAATGCTTATTAAGGCTCCTATTATGGCCGTTTGGGCTATTTCTAAGATTGTTAATAAAAGTATAGAGTGGAGTACTATTACTGGTGTTGGTGTTCTAATTTTATTAACAACGGTTATAGGACTTATGATAGTAGTATTACCTAGATTTAAAATTGTACAAAAATTAATTGATAAAGTAAATGGCGTGACTCGTGAAAACTTAACGGGTATTCGTGTTATTCGTGCTTTTAATGCGGAAGAATATCAAAAAGGAAGATTTGAAAGTGTTAATAATACATTAACGAATACACAATTATTCAATCAAAAGTGCTTTGCTTTATTGCAACCAGTTATGTACTCTGTTATGCACTTTTTAACATTAGGTATTTATTTTATAGGAGCTAGATTAATTGCTGAAGCTGGAATGGTAGAAAAAATTTCTTTATTTGGAAATATGGTAGTATTTTCAAGTTATGCAATGCAAGTAATTATGTCATTCTTAATGCTTGCAATGATTTTTATGATTTGGCCTAGAGCGCAGGTTTCAGCTCTTAGAATTAATGAGATATTAGAAGAAGATGCAAAAGTAAAAGATGGAACTTTGACAGAGGGTAAGAAAAATTTAATTGGTACTGTAGAATTTAAAAATGTATCTTTTAAATATCCAGATGCTGATGAGTATTTACTTAGAGATATCTCTTTTAAAGTGAATAAAGGGGAAACCATTGCTTTTATTGGCTCAACAGGAAGTGGTAAAAGTACACTAATTAATTTAGTACCAAGATTTTATGATGTTACAGATGGTGAAATTTTAGTAGATGGTGTAGATGTAAGAGACTATACGCAAGAGGCTCTTCATAATAAAATAGGCTATGTTCCTCAAAAAGCATTTATGTTTACTGGTAGTGTAAAAGAAAATGTTGCATATGGAGAAAATGGAAAAGAAGCTCCAACTGAAAAGAAGATTCAAGAGGCAATTGAAGTTGCTCAAGGTACAGATTTTGTTAGTAAAATGGAAAATACTTATGATGCTCATATTGCACGTGGAGGAACTAATGTTTCTGGTGGTCAAAAGCAAAGACTTGCAATTGCTCGTGCGATTGCTCGTAACCCAGAAATTTATATTTTTGATGACTCATTCAGTGCATTAGATTATAAAACAGATTCTACACTTCGTAAGGAACTTAAAAAATATACAAAGGATGCTACTAGCATGATTGTAGCTCAAAGAATTGGAACCATTTTAAATGCTGATAAGATTGTTGTATTAGATAAAGGAAAATGTGTAGGAATGGGAACACATAAAGAACTTCTTAAAAATTGCGAAGTATATAAAGAGATTGCTTTATCTCAATTGTCAAAGGAGGAGTTAGAAAATGCCTAGGCCAGGAAAAAGAAATTTTGAAAAGTCAAAGAATTTTAAAGGCTCTATTAAAAGACTTTTATCAACTTTAAAACCTTGGCGAGCGTTATTAGTAATTTCTTTAACTCTTGCCATGATTAGTGCTATTTTATCTTTAGTGGCGCCTAATCAATTATCTGGATTAACAGATACAATAACAGAAGGATTAAGCCCTAACTTAACAGAGGAAAAAATTTCTGAGATTATGTCTGATCCAAGTATTTCTATGGAAGACAAAGAAAAATTACAGCTAGTATTACAGAATGCTCAAAAGAAAGATAATGAGGAAATATTAGTTCAATTAGATTCTTTACCATCTGCAGTTTATGAAAAGATTAAGCCTGTGATGGATTTAGAAAAAATTAAGAAAATTGCTTTATTATTAACAACATTATATTTGATAAGTGCATTATTTCAATATATTGAGTCTTATATTATGACACATGTTTCTAATAATTTAGCGCGTAGCTTACGTTCTAGAATTAGTAATAAAATTAATACATTACCACTTCGCTATTTTGACCAAAATGAAACAGGAGACATTTTATCACGTGTAACAAATGATGTAGATACGATTGCTCAAAGTTTAGACCAGAGTTTATCAACTTTAGTAACTAGTTGTACTTTATTTATTGGTTCCGTTATTATGATGTTTGTAACAAATTGGATAATGGCTATTGCGGCAATTCTATCTAGTTTAGTAGGTTTTGGATTAATGGCTTTCATTCTTAGTAAATCTCAAAAGTATTTTATTCAAAGACAACAAGAATTGGGAAATTTAAATGGTCATATTGAGGAAATTTATTCAGGACATAACGTAGTAAAAGCTTATAATGGGGAGAAAAAGGCTAGTAAAGACTTCGATGAATTAAATGAAAAACTTTATAACTGTAATAGAAAAAGTCAATTTTTATCTGGACTTATGCAGCCAATTATGGCCTTTATTGGAAATTTTGGTTATGTTGCAGTTTGCGTTGTAGGTGCACTTTTAACTATGAATGATATTATTTCTTTTGGTGTTATAGTGGCATTTATGATTTATGTAAGACTTTTCACAAATCCACTTTCTCAAATTGCTCAAGCAATGACTAACTTACAGTCTACTGCAGCAGCAGGAGAGAGAGTATTTGAACTATTTGATGAAGAAGAAATGCCAGATGAAAGTCATTTATCTAAGCATTTAGATAAAAATAATGTACAAGGAAAGATTGAATTTAAACATGTTAAATTTAGTTATGACGGAAAAAGACCAATCATTAAAGACTTTAACGCTGCTGTAAATCCAGGTGAAAAGATTGCGATTGTAGGACCAACAGGAGCAGGAAAAACAACAATGGTAAATTTACTTATGAAATTTTATGATATTGTTGATGGTGAAATTTTAATTGATGGAGTATCTACTAAAGATTTAACAAGAGAAAATATACATGAATTATTTCTTATGGTTTTACAGGATACTTGGTTATTTGATGGAACTGTGCGAGAAAATTTAAAGTTTAATAAGGAAAATGTAACGGATGATGAAATAAAAAAAGCTTGTGAAACAGTAGGAGTAGATCATTTTATTAAAACTTTACCAGGTGGCTTAGATGCTCCTTTAAGCGATAATGATTCTATTAGTCAAGGACAAAAACAGTTGATGACCATTGCTCGTGGTATGTTAGAAGATGCTCCTTTCTTAATTTTAGATGAAGCGACATCTAACGTAGATACAAGGACAGAAGAATTGGTTCAAAAAGCCATGGATAAATTAACAGAAGGAAGAACTTCTTTCATTATTGCTCATAGACTTTCTACTATTAAGAATGCTAATTTAATTTTAGTAATGCAAGAAGGTAATATTGTAGAGCAAGGAACACATGATGAATTACTTGCCAAAAATGGTTTTTATGCAGAACTATACAATTCTCAGTTTGAGAAATTTAGTGAATAAATATGCACAATGATGTGCATATTTTTTTACTATAAAGTCTATTAAAATCATAAAAATTATGATATGATTATATTTAGAATAAGATAGGAGGAATAAAAAGTGAATAATTGTCCTAAATGTGGTTTTCCAGTATCTTTAGATGAAACAGAATGTTCTAATTGTGGAGAACCAGTAGAAAATACAGATACTCTAGAAGTTTCCCCTGAAAATGATGAAGAACAAATAGTAGATACTCCTGATACTATAGATGCAGATGAAGAAGACGAAGCAGAAATTACAACTATTGGATTAGATGATGAGTCAGAAATAGAAGATGTTTCAGAAATTATTCCAGTTGCAGAGTTAAATTCGGTAGAAGAAGAATCAGATTCAGAAGATTTGAAAGAAGAGGAACTTGAACCTGTTTCTGAACCAACACCAGTTGTTTTAGATAGTTTGCCAGAAGAAGAGATGGTAGAAGAAAACTCTCCGGAAGAAGAACAAATTTCAGAAAATTTATCTACGAAATTAGATGAAGTATCAGAAGAATCAATAGAAGACAATTTAGAAGCACCTCAAGAACTCGTTTCTCCAGTTGATCTTCCTGTAGTAGAAACACCTCAAGAACCTGCACCTGTCTTACCAGAAACATCTATCCCTTTAACTGAACCATCAGTAGCGCTTGTTGAGTTGGCTTCTACTCCTTTATCAGTTCCTGAGACTTCACCAGTTGATTTAGGAATGATGCCATCTACGCCAGGAGGAATGCCTACGACACCAGATGCTATGGGAGTACCAACAGTAGATAATAATTTAGGTATGCCATTAGAATCTCCAGGAAATATGGCAGTGCCTCCAGAACCAGTAAAAGAAGAAAATTCAGAGTTAAAGGCTTTAAAATTTAAAAAAATTACTTTTATTATTGTTCTTATTATGTCTGTTATTATTCTTGTTTTAACTGCTGTTTTTATGAATAAAATTATTAGTAGTAATAAAGATACAGGAGAAAATAAAATTAGTGAGAATGCTAAAGAATATCATTATGAGGGATTTGATTTATATATTGATGATGACTATTATGCAGAAATTTATGAAGGAGAATTATATGTAGGTTCTAAAGATTCTTCTTGGTCAGCTGTTATGACTTTACAGACAGGAACTTATAATACTTTACTTAGTAATAAGAGTCAATTAATTGACTATTTTAAACAGATGGGTTATGAGACGACAGAGCCAATGGAAAAAGAAATTAGTGGTACATCTTTTGTAAAAATGGAAGTAATGATGGGAACTAAAAACGTATTGGTTGCCTATGCAAAGGCAAATGGAACTAAACTTTTTGGAATAGTGTTAGAAAATGAGTCTGGTGATTACTCTAATGATGATATTTTAAGACCAATAGGAAATATTTTATCAACTATGAAATATACAGGACCAACTTATTCTTTACCAGAAGGGTTCCAGTTAGATTCTTTTATTGAGACATTTAATGTTGCCGAATAAACATATTTTAAAATTTATAGAATAAAATAGAAGGGTAAAAGAACCCTTCTATTTTTTATGATAAAAAATTCTATCATTTATAAAAAACTATTGAACTTTTTTATAAAATGTGTTACAATTAAATACGTATTTGAGTGAGAAACGCGCTCATAGCTCAATTGGATAGAGCATTTGACTACGGATCAAAAGGTTAGGGGTTCAACTCCTCTTGGGCGCACCATCTATTATTTCGGGAAATGGCTCAACTTGGTAGAGCACTTGGTTTGGGACCAAGGGGTTGCAGGTTCAAATCCTGTTTTCCCGACCATTATTAAAGAAACTCCAAAAATTAGGAGTAAACATATAAAAAACATCGGTTTTAAAAGGAAAATCGGTGTTTTTGTTTGCCTAAGAAAAGGAGTGAATTATATGATAGAAAATTGCCGATTTTTAGGTCAAAACGAGCAAGTAGAAAATAGAATTAAATATATTTGTAGTTTTAATAATGCAAAATATGAATATAAACAAGGAAAGGTATTAAAAATAGATGGGGTTAATGTAAGTATTATAGAACCTCATAAGTTTATAATTAAAGTAAAAGAACAAAAAATAATATTATTATATTTTAATAGTGAAGATAATATGTTCCTATATAATAGACATTTTCCTATTGATTTTAAACAATTAAAGTTAGTATTAGATGAAATGAGAGGAGCAAAGGGAAATGGCTAAGAGTAAGTTAGGTATGTCTAGTTTTGATATTGATATTAAGTTTAAA
>CAZRIC010000026.1:0-9956 GCA_964600095.1 uncultured Muribaculaceae bacterium | reverse complement strand
CACCAGGAATATTATCAGAAGCATCTCCCATTAAGGCTTTTAAATCAATCATACGAATTGGTTCAATCCCATAAGCTTCTTTAAAAGTTTTTGGATTATAACGAATATAATCTTTCTGTTTTAATAATTTAATATCTACTTGATTAGAAAGTAACTGTAGTAAATCTTTATCGCTACTAATAATGGTGCCTATATAATTTGGATCTTCATCACAAATACGTGCAAAAGTACCAATAATATCATCTGCTTCATAGTTATCAATTTCATAGTACTTAATTCCCATATAACCTAGCATTTCCTTAGCTATTGGGAATTGTATTTTTAACTCTTCTGGAGTCTCAATTCTGCCACCCTTATAAAAGTCATATTTCTCATGTCTGAACGTTTTACCTTTATCAAAAGCTACTATAATTCTAGTTGGTTTTTCTTCTTCTACTATCTTATTCATCATATTGGTAAAACCAAATAAAGCATTTGTTGGAAATCCTTTACTATTCTTCATAAAATTACCATTATATGCTGTTGCATAATAACTTCTAAATAATAAATTGTTTCCATCTACTAGTATAATCTTTTCCATATCATCATCCTCATCAATATTCATTATTATATCATTTATGCACACGATTTTCTATAAAATGTTAATAACTTTAAAAAGAAGTAGTAATAACTACTCCTTATCTTTGAATGCTTTCTTCTTTATTCATTTGTATATTTTTTAAATATTCTTTTAAAGCCTCTCTCATCCTTTTAAAGCCTTCTTCACTCATATTATTTGTAACAAAATTATCATGAGGATAATGACCTCTTTTTTCTGCTAAATGATTATCGCCAAAATCCCATATTTGATAAATAGATTGAAATACTTGAAAGCTTTTTCCTTCAGAAGCTTCTATAAAACTAGTAGCAGCATCTATAAAAGATCCGCCATTTTGTAAAATCCAATTTTCAATTCCAACTCCACCTAAACCACCTTGTGGAATCTCTCCACGATTTGGTTTATAAACACCTGCTTCTTTTAATACTTTTTTAGCAAGTAAAATATTCGCTACTACATATGGATACTTTTCTGAATTATTTTTTTGAATGGTTGCTAATCTATCTCTTAAAGACATATCTGTAGAATAAGAAACTTTATCCGTTTTTTGAGTAAAAGTAATATCAATATCAACAGTAGTAGAAGAATCTAATGAAACATTTTTTAATCGAAAATCTCCTGTTCCCGTTAATTCAGAAGAATTTTCTTTTCCTAAATTTCTTAACAATGTCTGTTTTAATTGTTGCAATCTATTTGGATTAGATAATAAAATTTTATCTAATCTCATCATAAAGTCAAAATCTCCATCTCCTGGCTTATTCGTTCCACGCCCAGTAGATCCTGTATCAATTAACTCTACAAAACCTTCTGTTAAATCCCCATCAATTGTAGTTTTTAATTGTAATCCTAATTCTTCCAAAGACTTTCTTATTATTTCATTAATTTTTACTCTCTTTCCTTGAATTTCATAATTACTCTGCTCAATTTGAGAAGAAATTTCTTCTACTTCTTCTGTTACTAAATTAGGTGAAAAAGTATAATTTTCTTCTCCATAATAAGATAAGCCACTCATTTTTTCTCTTAACATATCGTAATCACCAGGTGTAAAGATGATTTTACCTTCCGTATTAGCAATAGGAATATAAAAACCATTCATAGCAATTTCTAATCCAACTCTAGGATCATATTCCTCCATCATAATATAATCGATTTCACTAGATGCAAAACCTGTTCTAATACCATAATGGTCGGGACCTAACACCCCCGTATAAAAAACTTCAAGTTTAGACATATCTCTTTTTACAGCTATAGTTTTTTTTGCATTTCTAGTAGTAATAAACCTTTCATCATTTTTTAAGACAAGCCATATTGGACCATATTTCGATGCAGCAAGTCCTTCTATTTTTTCTTTTATATTTCCATTAGAACTCATAATCATAGAAACATCAGTATCCAGTGGGGTTGCATCACTGCCAGCACTAGAACCCAAATATTCCCTTGAAACACTACCATTTTGCAAAATATTTCGTAAATACTTTATATCACCAATTCCTTTTAGAAAATCTCCTTGCTCTAATATCATGTCAGAACTAGCAACCATCCTATTTGTACTATCAACACCTTCTATTTTTTGATGAACATACGCCTTTGCTTTCTCTATAGTATCAATTCCAGCAAAGCCGCAAAACATTTTAATAACCCTATCTCCTAAATTATAATCTAAAGTACCATTTGGAGATAATCTTTTTGATAACTCTAATATATCATTCAAAACACTACCTGTAGATATAAATATTTCTTTCTCTATTTTCGCACGCATTGTATTATTATAGATAGTTCCTAGATGCTTACTAAAAGTGAATAATTCTTTTTTTTCTGACTCTGTGAGAGTATTATATTGTAAATTGCCTAATCTTATATTTTCATATAAACTAGAACCAATTTCTATATTTCTCAAATAAGCATTTATAGACCTATTATTAGAACCAAAAGAGGCTTTTATTAAATCAGAAAATACAACTATTTTTTTACTAGTAGTTGAGGATTCCTTTAATATGGGTGAAATCGTATTTCTATTGAAGTCAAAGCCGTCAAAATTTGGGTGTAATATATCAAAACAAGAGTATAATTTTCCAACAACTGGAATATTATTTCGAATAAAAATATCTTCAATTTTACTTAAGCTTTCTAATGGATTATCTGTTTTTAATATTTGAATCGCTAATTCTTTTCTAAACGTAAATATTTCACTCGAATTAGATAAAGAAAGTCGTGATAATACCTCTGATACATATTCTATTTTTTCTATATTAAAATCTTCTTCAGTCGATAGTACATATTCTTTAAAAGACTCTTGCAAAGCAACATCTTGAATCTTTGAATACACTGAAACAACTTTTAAACGATTAGAATTAGCTATTTCTAAATTATCCAAACTACTAAATAAAGGAATCATCCACGACACATCAGCAGAAAATCCACAAAGAACATTCGTATTGCCAAATATCTTTAATAACTGTGGGTTATCAATAAAATCTTGCAAAGCAAATTTTCTGCTATAAAATTTTGTCTGAATATCTTGTGATACATCTGGACTTAAAAAGAATGTAGGATATTCTTCTCGTAAACTTTTAGGTATTTTTTTAGGATAATTAACTCTCGTTTCTATTATCATTTTTATAAAAGATTCATTTATTTTCTTTTGTATTTGAATAAATTCATCTTCTATTGAAAAAATTGGCCTATATCTTTGATTATTTATTGATTTATTATCAAAAATAATATCAAAGACATCACTATAACTACTAATGAATCCCATAACACTATTGAAATCCACTTTGGTTCCTAAAAAATTGTAAAGATTTTCATATCCATATAAAGAACTACTCCCCACAACCATTACATTTCTTGCTTGAAAACATGATTCTAAATCTTTCCCAGCTAAATACTTACTATACTCAGGATGCATAGCAATTAATGAAGGGGTAATAGATTTTGTATAAAATGCATTTTGTAATTCTTCTGGAGCTTGTTCTGATAAAAATAAATCTGCATTTCTATCCCTAAATTCACCAGTAATAGTTCGATAATCAGGTGCTCTATTTACGAAATCTCCATTGCTTGGTCCATATACTATTATTCTTCGCATGGCCTCATAAAATTCATCTTTTGTATATGGAAGTTCGATATAATTTCCGTTTTCATCATAATGCATTTTTTGGGTAAAAATTTTTTTATTTTCATCATGCACATTTATACCATATTGTAAATACATAGTATCCATTAATTTTAACATTTCACAATTATTTTTAGTAAAAAATTGTCCACATTCATTATCAAAGTCAACAATATTTTTAACTCCATAAAGACTCATAAATCTCAAAACAGATTTATCAAAAATAGTAGGAAGTGGAATAGGCATAGAGAATAAAAAATCTTGAGGTAATGCTTTTAATTCCTCTATTAGTTTTTCAGCAGAATATTCATGAAATGATTTTAAATACTCTTCAAATGATGAATATTTAAAAAGTTCTTTATAATCTTCTTTAGATAATTGAACTCTTTCTTTATGAGCTTCTTCCAAAATAGTATCTGTAAATTGTTTAATATATTCTTTTCTTTCTATTTCACTTTCCATATTATGTAATGAATGAATAAAAGTATATATGTCATTAATAGCACTATACTTCATCAAAAAATCTATTATTTCTTGATAACTATTCATAATCTCTTTTACTTCATCGCTAGTTATTCTTCCTTGATTTGTATAATCATTTAACAAACAATAACTTAAATCCTTATCCTTGTATAAATTCCAATTATTAATAATTTCTATTCATGATACTCTTCCATCATTAAAAAACCTTAGATTTGCATCCATATCTGGAGTTATTTCAAATAGTCTATCAGAATATATTTCTTTCATTTTAGCGGGATAATCACTAGGACGAATACTATCTTTTATTTTTTCATATAAAGGAAGATTAATATCCTCCACAGAAGGGTCTACATCCTCTAACAATTCTCTAAAATTAAGGTCACTAAAACGTAGCTGATTTGTAATTAACTTTCTATCTAATGTTCTTATTTTTTCTATACCAAATTTTTCAGCAATCTTTCTATCTTTTTCGTTTAAACAAGAAAACGGTACTTTATCATCTAAATTAAATTCGAGCATTTCTTCTAAAGATAAAGAACTATTATATACTTTATTTCGAATATATTTTGGTACTTTTAATCTCTTTCCAAATATTTGTCCTTTCTTATATTTATAGTCCATGTACTATCACCTATATTATCATTTTAACATAAAATCTTTGCTTTTTGTAGAATGTTAAGAAAATAGAAAGTTTTAAGCTTTCTATTTCAATACATATTCTAAATTTTTCTTTCTAGCAAAGGTACCTGCATCAAACTCTTCATCATCGGTTACTTCCCTTTCAACCTTTAAAGATGGTGGTAGTGTAATTGTAACATCACATCTAGTAGGGTTTACTTCTAATACTCCATATGGATTTCCATCAATAATATCTAATTTAAAATATTGTTTTTTATAAACAAATGCATATCTTTCCTTTTTTAAAGTTCCAGCAATAGGAGACTCTAAAAAGCGCATATATTCTTTTGCAGTAATCTTTTTATCAGTTACTATTTTATTTAATCCATGTTCAGATTTTTTTTGAACAGTAATGTAGAAAGTTTCTTCATTTCCAAGAGTACGTTTTCTAAGTCTTCTCTCATAATGTTCTCTAGGTTCTTCTAGATAAGTTTGATCCATATCTATTTTAATAACGTTCTTTTTCTTTAAGAATTCCAAAGAAGATTGACTTAAATCTACTAAATATTTTTTTTGATAACGAATACTATAAGGGCTTCTAACTAATTGGCAAACATTTTCTAATACTCTATTAATTTTATCACTAAAGTTAGTAGAATTGTCGATAATTACTAAACGATTATGACCAAGCCAAGCATCCTGTGTTTTTTTATCTAATGCCTTAGCTTCTTCTACTGTCTCTGATCTTGCCTCATTATTATCTAATGTATAATATTCCTCGCAACCATCGGCAGCAGTCACTAAATGAAGTACCATATCATAACTATCTAATAAATCTAATTCATGTAGACCTTGTTCTGTTGTAATCAACTTAAATTCATCAGAACTTATATAAGCTTTATTATCCATAATACCTCTATCGTAGAGAATAACACATTTCTCATCTTCTGGTAGCATATCTACTGCTTTTTCATAAATTTTTTCTTTCTGAAGTTGATATTGTAAAATAAGCCTTTGAAAATCTAATAAATCAAACGGTTTATCACCAAAAGGTCTTATACAACCTTTAATTAATTCAGTAGCACTTTCTCCTACTACTAATACTCGGTATCCTCTATCTGTTAATTCTTGCTCAATCGTAGAAAGAGCAGTAGTTTTCCCTGCACAAGGTCCTCCTGTAAGTACGATTTTACCAACTAATTGTCCCATAATTAAATTCCTACCTTTCTTATTTTTTTCTCTTTTGGATTATACTCATGTAGTGATGAATGAGTAACACCAAATTGTGCTTTATCCATATCTGGAAGTCTATTTTCCGTTAAAAAATAAACCATATTGATAATCCCTCTATGTGTTACAATTAATACTTCATCCCACCCTTCTATTTCTCCAAGAAGAAGCCTCACTCTTTCATACAAATCCATCATTGATTCTCCTTTTGGATATCTCATATCCACAGTAGTGCCATCCTTATACTCAGGATAACGACTATAAGCATCAGTTATCTTTAAGCCAGTTAGTAACCCTTTATCTAGCTCTCTAAATTTATCAGAATATTCAATTGGAAGATTAAGGGCACTCCCTACTATTTCAGCTGTTGACCGAGCACGTTTGACATCACTAGAAATAATCTTACTAATAGGAAGCTTACTAATAACAGAAATAATTTCACGTACTTGTTCCTCACCAGTACTTGTTAAATCTACATCACTCCATCCCCCAATATAGTTTTCATCATCAAGTCCATGTCTTAAGAAATATATCATATTGCCATCCTTTCAAAGTGTATTTTTATACACATTAATAATGATTAGAAAAATGTATTAAAATACATTTCTATCTTCCATATTGTCCTTAACTACATATATTTTAGCAGGTTTATTTCCACTAAATTTCTCTACTCTATTTGTTTCTTCAATCATTCCTGTACTAAGTAATTTCTTACGAAAATTACGTCTATCATAAGTACTACCTAAAATGCTTTCATAAACTTTCTGTATTTCTGGCATTGTAAATCCCTCTGGATATAAATTTCTTAATAAATCTGTTTCTTTAATGCGTTTTCGTAAAACCTCTACAGCACTTACTAAAATTTCATTATGATCAAAGGCAAGACTAGGAATATCATTAATATCTCTCCACTCAGCATCTATCGTTCTTAATGTCTCTTTTAATAATTCATACTTATTCTTATTAATAATTCCTAAATAAGCAATTCCTACCATTCTCATAGCAGGAGATCTATCTACTTTACTAAAAACATCAAATAATTCTAGATGAATATTCTCTATTCCTGTTTTTTCTTTTACTTCCCTCTTTATACAATCTAGAATTTCTTCATCATTGTAAAGAGCTCCACTAACAAGTGCCCACATACCAGAATAAGGGTCATACTTTCTTTTGATAAGCAAAACCTTTGTAATTCCTTTATCAACTGTAAATATCGCACTTACAACATGTACTCCCTGATTTCGATATCTAGGATTTTGTACCTCCATATTATCACCGCCGGCATTATCATTATAAGTGTAAATACATACACTTGTCAATAGTTTTTATAAAAAAAGAAAAAATTATTTCATTTTTCCTTCTTCATATAGGTAAACACAGTCTTTTGTGTTATCCTCTCTATACTCCCTAACAACAGAGGGAACTAGTATTTTCTTAGGACTAAACTTTTCCAATGCTTCTCTTTTTTCAATCTTATATCTTCCTTTGAACAGATTTTTTAAAGAAAGGTGAAAAGCTTGATCTTTTTCCTTATAATGGTATTGATAAGCAATAGAAATTTTGCCACCAGCATTTAATTTTTTAGATAACTCTTCAGTTACATAAGTAGTAAAAACTTCTTCCTTAATTCCATCAATCCATTCATCTGTTACATAATCATAAATGTTAGAAAGTAATATTAAATCATAAGTATCTGTAAGTTTATGAAGTTCTAATACATCCATCTCAAAATATTTCCTAGTGACCTGATTCATTCTTTCTTTTGCTTGATTATAACTTTTTTCATTTTGTAAATAAGGATTATTATAAATAGCTGCGACTCTATCGCCACCACGAACAATTCCAGATTTCATTAACTCTCTTCCATTAAAATGATATTCTTCAAATAACATATCCCAATATAACGCAGAATCTTCTCCTAATTGTTCTCGAATACGTAAATACGTTTTATAATCAAAAACAGATTCATTTTCTTCTACCCTTTTTTCAACAGATACTAAACCTACATAGTCTGCAATTCTATCTTTACTATCTGTAAAAAATAATAAAAATGCCTCATAGCTTAATACTTTTAAAGCAGCAATCTTTAATTCTGCCATAAAATAAGCATTTCTGTTAATATCAAAATTATGTACTTCTGTTGCACCTAGGAGCGCTAAATTAATAAGATGATCACCAGAAGCTGTTACTGATAACACTTTTTTACCTTTCACTTTTAATTTAGAAAGATACCCTCGTACATTTTCAGTTGTAAATGCATACATTTCACAAAACTCTTTAAATTTCATATGCATAAATGATTTTCCTTCATTAGTCAGTTTTATAGTTTCTTGATAAGCATGATAAACTTTATCTTGTTCTTGTTTTGTTAACATAGTATCCTCCTTATTTTTTTCATTATAGCACATATTGTTCCCTTTTGTCTTTCATGATATAATTAGTTTACACTAGGAGGACACATTTATGTATCGTAATAATAAATTATTAATTGGAAAAAATGAAGAAGAATTGTGTATCTTAACAAACATGGCAAATAGGCATGGATTAATTACTGGCGCTAGCGGAAGCGGAAAAACAATCACTTTAAAAGTAATGGCAGAAAGCTTCTCTGATGCTGGAGTGCCAGTATTTCTAGCAGACGTAAAAGGAGACCTTGCAGGAATGCCTGTAGAAGGTATTTCTAACGAAAATTTAGAAAACAGAATCAAGAATTTAAAATTAAATGACTTTACATTTAAAAGTTTTCCTACCCACTTTTGGGATGTTTATGGAGAATATGGTCATCCTATTCGTACAACAATTTCAAATATTGGTGCTTCCCTACTATCCCGTATGCTAGGACTCACAGAAGCACAAGAAGGAGTTCTTACTGTAGTATTTAAAATTGCAGAAGATAATCATTGGGAATTAATTGATTTAAAAGATTTGCGACTAATTCTTCAATATGTTGGCGATAATAGAAGTAGTTATACTTTAGAATATGGAAATGTATCCATTCAAAGTATTGGTACTATTCAAAGAAATTTACTAGTATTAGAAGAACAAGGCGGAGATTATTTCTTTGGGGAACCTTCTATTAAAATTAAAGATTTTATCAGATTTGATCAAAATGATGGACGTGGATATATCAATATCTTACATGCTGTTAAATTATTTCAAAAGCCTAATTTATATGCAACATTCTTATTATGGTTATTAAATGATCTATATAAAGAACTTCCTGAAGTTGGAGATTTAGAAAAACCAAAAATTGTATTTTTCTTTGATGAAGCCCATCTACTATTTGAAGAAATGCCAGATTATATGATTAAGCAAATTATTCAAATTGTAAAATTAATTCGTTCAAAAGGAATTGGATTATACTTTATTTCTCAAAGTCCTAAAGATATTCCAGATGAGGTTTTAGCGCAATTAGGAAATCGTGTCCAACATGCTCTCCGTGCATATACTCCAGCAGAGCAAAAAGTCATCAAAGCTGCTGCTACATCCTTTAGAATCAATCCTAATTTTGATACAGAAGAAGCCATACAATCTCTTGGTACAGGAGAAGCATTAGTATCTTTTTTAAATGAAAAAGGAGAACCTAATATCGTAGAAAAAGTTACTATCTTACCACCACAGAGTAAAATGGGAACAATTGAAGATTCCACTAGAAAAGATATTATTAGTAAGAGTCTATTTAAAGGAAAATATGAAGAAAAAATAGATAATGTTTCAGCTTATGAAAAATTAAAAGAAAAAATAGAACAGCAAAAAAAAGAAGAGGAATTAGCTCTTCTAGAAAAAGAAAAACAAAAATTAGAAAAAAAGCAATCAACTACTAAAAAGAAAAAAACAAAAGCAGAGAAAGCTGCCGATAAAGTAACGAACTCCGCTATGAATACATTAGGTAGAAAGATTGGTAATTCTATT
>CAZRIC010000025.1:0-9966 GCA_964600095.1 uncultured Muribaculaceae bacterium | reverse complement strand
AGAGAAATGAACGATTTGCTGGGGAGTCAAAATATCCATTAAAGAAAATGCTATCTTTTGCTTTTGATGGCATTACTTCTTTTAGTATTAGGCCTATTAGATTTATTTTGACTACAGGAATCGTTTTTAGTATTTTAAGTGTTTTGGTATTAATTTATTGCTTGATTCAAAAGGTATTAGGAAATACAGTAGAAGGTTGGACGTTTATTGTATGTTCCATCTGGTTATTAGCTGGTGTTCAGTTAATATCTTTAGGAATCATAGGAGAATATGTAGGAAAAGTGTATAATGAAACAAAGAGAAGACCTAGATATATTATAGAAAAAGAATTAGACTAATCTCTAGTCTTCTTTTTAAATGGCGAAACAATTGTGTTATCATAAGAAAAATGATATAATTTTCTTAGTGGGAGATTTTATGAAACAGAGAAGAAAGGTAATTATCTATTCACTTTTTTTATCTTTTATATTTTTATGGATTGGAACGAAATCTTCTCCAATTTATCCTATGAATGATTGGGTAGATGCTAATGCATTCTTTACAATGGGAAAAGGTCTAATAAACGGTTTAACTCCTTTTAAAGATCTTTTTGAGCAAAAGGGTCCTATTCTTTATTTCTTATATGGAATTGGATATCTCATCTCTAATAAGACATTTTTAGGTATTTATCTACTAGAGGTAGTATCTTTTACTATTTCACTAGTTTATTTTTATAAAATTTTGAAATTGTATGATAGAGAAAAACAATTTTATTTAGCTGCTCCTTTTTTACTGGCTATTTTATTAACGATGCCTGCATTTACTCATGGTGGTGGCTGTGAAGAACTGTTACTTCCTTGTTTCTTTATCAGCTTTTATCATTTTATTTATTTAATAAAAGATAAAAACTATTTGAAAGTAGATACAAAACTCTATTTTATAGAAGGAATTTTAGTAGGAATTATTCTTTGGACAAAATTCATTTTGCTAGGCTTTTGGATTGGATGGGTAATTTTTATAGGCATTTTACTACTAATCTCTAAAAAGTATAAGAAAATATTTTCTATTATACTTTCTTACTTATTAGGTATTATAGCAGTAACAATACCTGTTCTTCTTTATTTTTGGATAACAGGAGCTTTATTGGATTTATGGAATACTTATTTTTACTTAAATATTTTTCTATATCCTGCTTCTGAGAGTTTAGTTCCTATTCAAGAAAGAATTAGTCTTTTAGGAAAGATATTCTGTGAAAATATGAATACGAATTCTATTTATATGTTTACTTTGATAATTGGCTTTATTTCTGTCTTAAGAGATAGGAAAGTGATAAAAAAATGGATGAAGATAGGAATTATTGTATTATTTATCTTTACTTTCTTTTTTAATTATATTGGATTGAAAAGTCATTTATATTATTTCTTTGTCCTTAGTCCATTTGCTATCTTATTTGGTATATTTGTTGCCAATTTATGTGAGAAAATTGAAATACCGTCTAGGTATTTAGCTATTCTTTTAGTTCCACTTCTTTGGGTTTTTGTTTATGCTTTAAGTCCAAATACTTATTTTTTAGGAACTAAGAAAGAAAATCTAGCACAGTATATATTTGCTGATATCATGAATCAGAAAGAAAATCCAACTTTATTATATTATGGAAACATCGATGGTGGCTTTTATACTGTAGCAGACATTTTACCAACAGAAAAATATTTTGAAAAAGTGAATATAGAATATTCTGCCTTTCCAGACAATGTGGATGCTCAAGATATGGCTATTAAAGAAGAAAAAGTAGATTTCGTAATTATGCGTATTAGGGAAGAGAGAAATTCCTATTCTATTGGGGTTCCTTACTTATATGAAAACTATCAAATTGTAAAAGAAGTTCCTCAAGAATTTGAGGGAATAAATTTTAAATATATTTTATTTCAAAAAAGGAGTAGTTTATGAGAAAAGATGTAATTTCAATTGTAGTACCTTGCTACAATGAAGAAGAAAATATAAAATTATTTTATCAGGAATTAAGTAAAACAATGGATAAAATGAAAGGGGTATCATTTGAGATAATTTATGTAAATGATGGATCTAAAGATAAGTCATTAGCAGAAATGCGTGAGCTTGCTAAAAAAGATAAAAGAGTACGTTATATTGCGTTCTCTAGAAACTTTGGGAAAGAGGCAGCTATGTATGCTGGTCTAAAGTCTTCTACTGGAGATTATGTAACAATTATGGATGTGGATCTACAAGATCCTCCTCATTTAATTGAAGAGATGTATCGTTCTATCCAAGAGGAAGGATATGATTGTGTAGCAGCTAGAAGTGTCAGTAGAAATGGTTATTCTTTTATTCGTAAAATTTGTACTAAGTGGTTTTATAGTATTATTTCAAAGTTATCTAAAACTGAAATGGTAGCTGGTGCTAGAGATTTCCGTTTAATGAAAAGAAGAATGGTAAATGCTGTAATTGAAATGCAGGAATACAATCGTTATTCAAAGGGATTATTCAGTTTTGTAGGATTTGATATAAAATGGATAGAATTTGAAAATCAAGAGAGAGTAGCTGGAACTTCTAAGTTTAATTTCTTCAAATTATTAATTTATGCAATAGAGGGAATTGTTGGATTTTCTACGGTACCATTATTACTTTCCGCAATTTTAGGAATATTCTTCTGTTTTGTTTCTTTTATTGCTATTTTGGTTATTATTGCTAAAACACTTATTTGGGGTGATCCAGTATCAGGATGGCCTTCTATGATTTGTATTATGTTCTTTTTATCAGGTATTCAATTATTTTGTATTGGAATTATTGGTGAGTATTTAGCTAAGACTTATCTAGAAACGAAAAAAAGACCTATTTATATTGTGAAAGAAACAGAGGAAGACCTAAAGAAATAAATTGACAAAAAAGAGAAAATTATGTAGAATGAAAATGTTATATAGAAGGGGATTCATGTGAGATCAAAATCAAATAAACAGGATAAAAATAATAAATGGAAAGATTATAAATGGGCTTTGCAATTATCATTATTAGCATTTGCTATTTCTGTAACATTTTCTTTTGTTTCAGAAGTTGCTTTAAAAAAGACTAGTCTTTTGATAAGTACTATTATTGTTTTATTATTTATTTTAATAGGTGTATTATTTGATATGGTAGGGATGGCTGTTGCAACAGCAGAAGAAGCTCCTTTCCATTCTATGAGTGCTAGAAAAATAAAATCTGCTAAAGTAGCTGTTATCTTAAAGCGAAATGCTGGTAAAGTTTCTTCTTTCTGTAATGATGTTATTGGAGATATTTGTGGCATTGTATCAGGTTCAGCTGGAGTCGTAATTGCAACTTCTATCTCTAGCATGTGGAATATATCTTTACTTCTTTCTTCTCTTGTTACTACTGGTGTGATTGCTGCTTTGACAATAGGTGGAAAAGCATTTGAAAAAACGATAGCAATGGAAAAAAGTAATGAAATTTTATATCAATTTTCAAAAGTGTTAAGTATCTTTTATGTAGGAAAGAAGGGATAGTATGAAAAAATTTTTTTACAACATAAAAAAATATTATAAATATGCAATTTATTCTGCCAAAGCGGAATTAAAAAGTGAAGTAGCTGATTCTTATTTGAACTGGTTATGGTGGGTAATAGAACCACTTTGTTTTATGCTCATTTATACATTTGTATTTGGAGTAGTATTTCCAAATAATGAAAAGTATTTTGCATCTTTTGTTTTTATCGGTCTAACAGCCTGGGATTTTTTTAATCGTATGATTAATGGTAGTGTAAAACTAATTATCAATAATAGGGATTTGGTAACAAAGGTCTATATCCCTAAATATATATTATTATTATCTAAATCTTTTACCTATGTATTTAAAATGGGAATTTCTTTTTTAATAGCTGTTGCGCTTATGATTTTTCAGCATGTTCCTTTTACATGGCATATGTTATTCTTTATTCCTATTTTTATTGTATTATATATTGTTACTTTTGGAATTGGATTACTATTGATGCATTTTGGAGTTACTTTAAATGATTTAAGTAATCTTACAAATATTGGATTAAGAATGGTTTTCTATTTATCTGGAGTCTTCTATAATATTTCATCAAAATTATCTTCTCGTCCAACTCTATGTTTCCTTTTACTAAGAGTAAATCCAATAGCATTCTGTATGAATGAACTTAGAAAGGTATTTTTAGAACAAAAATTACCAAGTTTTGAAGGACTAGGAATGTGGTTTATAATTGGTATATTATTATGCATGATAGGAGTTCATGTCATCCATAAAAATGAAAATAGTTATGCGAAGGTGATTTAATGAAAAAAGTAGAAAAAGAGAATTCTAAGAAAAAGATTGCAGTTACTGTACAGGATCTTTATATTACTTATCGTGGCTTGAAGAAAACTTCTATTCGTGCATCTTGGTCAAAGATGAAGTCTAGAGTGGAACTTTTTCCAGCTCTAAAAGGAATTAGTTTCGAACTAGAAGAAGGAAAAATTTTAGGTATTGTTGGTAGAAATGGTTCAGGAAAATCTACGATGTTAAGGGCAATCGCTGGAATTTTTTCACCAGATAAGGGAATGATTGATTTGCACGGCAATTCAGTATCCTTACTATCCATTGGAGTAGGATTTAATAAAAAGTTAACGGGAAAAGAAAATATTTACTTATCTGGTATGCTTTTAGGATTTTCAGAAAGTCAAATTAAGGAAAAAGAAAAAGAAATTATAGAATTTGCAGATATCGGCGATTTTATTAATAAACCAGTAAAAACGTATTCTTCTGGTATGTATTCTAAGTTAGCTTTTGCGATTACTGCTATTTTAGAGACCGATGTTATGCTAATAGATGAAGTATTGAGTGTTGGAGATGCTCAATTTAAAGAAAAAAGTTATAATAAAATGAAAGAATTAATTTCTGATGATCATCGAACTGTTTTAATAGTTTCTCATAATATGGATACGATTGCCAATTTATGTAATGAAGTACTATGGATTAATGATGGATGTTTTATGGAACATGGATCTGTAGAAGAAGTATTACCAAAATATAAAGAATTTATGAAACAATAAACTACGAACTTTCGTAGTTTTCTTTTTTACTTTACATAAAAATATATAAAAAGTGTAAAGACATCATTTTTTTGTTTGAAATTTCTTCTTTTTTGTTATAATTAAGGTAGATGGTAGGCAACGCTACCAGAACATTTTAGAGGTGATAATATGAGTACAATTATGGATGGAGAATCGTTAAGTTTAAAAATTCAGGAAGAGATGAAACAACAGTTAAAAAGTTGTATGATAAGACCGAGTGTAGCAGTAATTCAAGTTGGAGATGATCCAGCAAGTAACTCTTACATTAAAAGAAAAGAAAAAGCATGTAATAGTGTAGGTGTCTATTTTAGACATTATAAATTTGATGATAATACTCCAGAATTAACGATAATTAATAAAATTAAAGAATTAAATAATGATGATTACGTAAATGGAATTTTAGTACAACTACCACTTCCAGAACGTTATAATGAAAAAAGAATTGCCAATTCCATTAGTAACAGTAAAGATGTAGATGGTTTGACAGACATTAATACAGGAAGAATGATTAATGGTAGAAAGACACTTGTTCCTTGTACACCATTAGGAATTATGAGAATGCTTGAAGAATACTCTATTTCCTTAGAGGGAAAACATGTAGTCATTGTGGGAAGAGGAAAATTGGTAGGTAGACCATTATCTACTTTAATGTTAGCTAGTGATGCGACTGTTACTATTTGTCACAGTAAGACTACCAATTTAAAAGAAATAACAAAACAAGCAGATGTGTTAGTAGCAGCTGTAGGAAAACCTAAGATGATTACGGAAGATATGGTAAAAGATGGAGCTGTAGTTATTGATGTAGGTGTTAATAGAGTAGATGGTAAACTATGTGGAGATGTTGATTTTGATGCAGTTTCTAAAAAAGCATCCTTTATCACTCCTGTACCAAAAGGGGTAGGACCAATGACTGTTGCTATGTTACTTGAAAATATTATTACATGCTATAATAATAAACCAGCGACAAAATAAAAAAAACCGTTTAACGGTTTTTTATTTGACTTTAGTAGATTGTTCTAATCCATCAACTTTAATAGATTGTTGGAATTGGTTTTGAACTTCTTGCAACTCTATTTTTAATGGCCCTAATGCTGGATTAATGGTTAAAATGGTAGTCCCATCTCTAAGAATTCCAGATAGTTTATTTTTATCAATTATTTGTTGTGTTAAGATAGGGGTTTCTCTAAAATCGCCACTTGCTTGTGCTGCTAGTGCGGAAATAGTGTCACCAGGTTTAATTGTATATTCTACCCAATATTCGTTTTGCTTAATTTCATCAATTTGCTGTTGAATTTGAAGAGCTTTTATAAAATGATCATTTTGATTAGTAGTAATAACTGGAAGTCGTAAAGATTCTCCTGGGTTAAGTCTAGTTGGATTTACTACACCATTTTGTTCTTGGATAGCAGTACTATAATCGTTTAAAGTAGGATAAATTCCTGTATAAGATGCATTATAGTATTCTGAAGCAATATCATATATAGTATCGCCATAATCTATTTCTTCAACTGTTTCTGTTAGAACATATCCTGATGGAATAGTAGGGATAGAAGTTTCTTGATCATTTTTTCCTACGTGGTAAAAGGTAATAGCCGTAGTAAGGACTAGCGCTCCTGCAAAAACTCTTCTATGTTTTAGTATAAATGTTGTTTTCTTTTCACTGTCTTCCTGATTTTTAGGTTTTCTCCGGCGATAATTAGCATTATAATATCTTATATGTTGTTGTGTTCTTTCTACATCACTCATTTTCTAGTTCACCTCTATTATCATTATATAATGGTTTTAGAAAAATGTAAAGATTGTCTAATTTTGTAACTAGCATAAATGACAGTAAATAAAATATTAATACTAAGAGCAATTAAAAGTCCATACATGCCAATAGAAAAAGAAGTTAAAATCGCCAATAAAACTGTACGAATTAAAAAATTAATACAAGAAATTTTTAAATTGAGATTAGCTTTATTCATAGCCTGTAGAGTAGTTAGTAGGGGACCTTCTAAATAATAGAAAATAAAAATTGGTATTAAAAATAAGATATAGTTGCTTCCTTCTTGTGTCTGATATAAGAAATTTAATAGTTGTGGATGATAAAAATAACAGATAATAGAATAACTAATTCCAATAGTAAGAGAAATCAGAACTGCTTGTAATAATTTTCTTTTTACGTATGGGTAATCTTTTTTATGATAGTATTTACTAATAATTGGCATTAGTGCTTGTGAAATGGCATTTGTAAAAAAAGATGGAAGCATTAAAATCGGAAGAACATAGCCATTAATGGTTCCATATTCTGTAATGATAGTAGTTTTTGCATATCCCAATTTTAAAAGAATGCTAGTAAGAAGAATAGGTTCTAAAAAGTAAGTAATGGAACCAACTAATCTTGATATAGTAGTTGGAATAGAAATTTTAAAAATTGCTTTTAATGTTTTTTTATTGATTAAAAAATCTTTTTTTTGAAGTTGAAATTTAGGAAAGCAAATTAAAAAGATAAGAATGGATGAAAATTCACAAAGAATATTAGTCATCATCAAGAAAGTCAATGCTTGTTCTAAAGAGTTTAGAAAAAAGTCTATTCCTAAAAGAATTAATAGTAATTTCCATAAGTCTTCTAAAATATTACTAACAACATGTGGTATCATTCTTTCTTTAGCAAAAAAATAGCTTCTAAAAATATTAGAGATAGAAATAAAAGGTAATACAAAGAGAATGGAAAGAAGAGGAAAATAAAGAATAGATTCATGCAGTAAATGGTGAACTAAAAATTTTCCCCCTATGAGGATAATAATAGAAATAATAAAGTTCATGATAAAAGATAAGAAAAGAGAAGTAATTAATAAATTTTTGTTATTGTATTTGTCAGTAGCAATCAATACATTTAAAGCGGTGGAAAGGCCCATTCCACTAATGGATAAAAAGAGCATAAAAGTTGGCATCAGTAAAGAATAAGTTCCCATTCCTAGAGGACCAAGCTTTCTAGTTAGAACGATTCTATTAACCATTCCTAATACTTTTGTCATGAATCCACCTATCAATAATAGTATACTAGATTGAATAAATTTACTTTTTTTCATGTTTCTCCTTTTCAAATGATACCTTTTTAGTATATAATATTGTATGTAAAAGTGTGGGGGAATAGAAATGGAGATAGAATTTTCTAGCCTAAAAGATTTATATAACCGTTTAGAACCAGCTCTTTCTAGTAAAGCAGATGAGTTAAGAAAAAATGGTTATCATAATATTTCAAAAGAAGAAATTTGGATTTATTTAGTGAAACATCAATGGTTAGATTCAACGAATTTACTATTGCATCAAATGGTGAGTGATATTTTCAATGCTTCTAATGAAGAAATTTATCAATACATAATTAACAATAATAGATAGGGTGATAGTATGGCAAAAAAGAAAAAAAGAGAAGTTACTAAAAAAGTAACTCCAAAGACAAAAATTGAAAAAGTTGAAAAAGCAAAAAAAATAGAAAAAGTAGAAGAGAAAGCTCCTAAAAAAGAAGAAAAGAAAGTAAATATAGAAAACTCTTCCAAGAAAAAAGAAAGAGAGGAACGCACGAAAAAAGCTCGTAGAAAGAGTTTTGTTAGTGCCTTATTTGCAACCTTGTTAATAGCAGTTATCTGTTCTGTATCTTTATACCCACTTTTTAAATCTACTAAATTTGGATTAGATTTACAAGGTGGATTTGAAATTCTTTATAAAGTTGAAAGTGTTAATGATGAAAAAGTTAATTCTGATATGATTAATAGTACTTATAAAATAATTAATAGGCGTATTGATATTTTAGGTGTTAGTGAACCAGAAATTTCTATTGAAGGGGAGAATATTCGTGTTCAATTGGCGGGTGTTACCGATGAAAAAGAAGCAAAATCTACACTTAGCAAAATGGCTAATTTAACATTTAGAAATGGGAAAGACGAACTCTTAATGGGTGCGGAAGTACTTTCTTCTAAAGGCGTTAAAGTAATCCAGGATGAAAATAATGTAGGAAAATATGCTCTACACTTAGATATAGCTGATATCGATACTTTCCATGAGAAAACGGAAACAGTCAGAAAAGCTGGCGATGTTATGGTTATTTGGCTAGATTTCGAAGAAGGCGTAGATTCTTATGAAAAAGAAAAGGATACTTGTGGAGCAGATAGTAGTTCTCACTGCTTATCAGCAGCAAGTATTCAAGGAGAGTTAACAGGAAATTCTGTATCTCTTACAACGAGAGATGGTTTCCCATATGAGGAGGCAAATACACTTGCTGAACTTATTAATAATGGTAGTTTACCAACAAAATTATCAGAGATATCTTCTAGAACAGTAAATGCTTCTTTTGGTGAAGATGCTCTAGAGAAGACTTTTGTAGCAGGAATTATTGGTGTTGCAGCTATTATGCTAGTACTAATTTATATTTATCACTTTAGTGGTTTTGTTGCTAGTGTAGGAATTATTGTATACACTGCATTAGTATTCTTACTTTTCAATTTAATTGGAGGAAGACTTACTTTGCCATCTATTGCTGCCGTTGTTATAGGTATTGGTATGGCAGTAGATGCTTGTGTTATTAGTTTTTCAAGAATTAAAGAAGAATTAAGAAATAAGCATACTTTAGAAGATGCTTTCAAAAAGGGAAATAAGAATTCTTTAAGTTCTATTATGGATTCTAACATTACTACTTTTATCGCTTGTCTTATTCTATTCATTTTTGGAGAAAGCAGTGTTAAAGGATTCGCTACTATGTTTATCATTAGTATTATTGTAACATTATTTGTTATGGTAGTAATTATGAGACTTTTACTTGGAATGTTTGTGAAGAGTGGAATTTTTGAAAATAAATATAGAACATTTTTAGGAATCAAGAATTTAGAAAAAAGAAGTATTTTTGAGAAGATTTCTTTTACAAAGT
>CAZRIC010000024.1:0-9982 GCA_964600095.1 uncultured Muribaculaceae bacterium | reverse complement strand
ATTTTAATTTAGTCTCTGGAGCTTTCTTTTCTTCTAATGTAGTTTCTCCGTCTGAAATTACTACTCCATTTTCATCGAATTTTAATTTAGTCTCTGGAGCTTTCTTTTCTTCTAATGTAGTTTCTCCGTCTGAGATAACTACTCCGTTTTCATCGAATTTTAATTTAGTTTCTGGAGTTTTCTTTTCTTCTAATGTAGTTTCTCCATCTGATATAACTACTCCATTTTCATCAAATTTCAAATTTTCTGTCAATGGTTGTACTTCTTCTAATGTAGTTTCTCCATCTGAAATTACTACTCCATTTTCATCAAATTGAAATTCTTCTATTACTGGTGATGGTATTAAAGCACTTTCCTCTAGTTCATCTTCATCACTTACTGATATATTCATACTAGAACTTACCAATGTTCCTGTATAAATACGGCTTTCTTCATTTTTATACCCTAAAGAATATAGTTCCTTTACTTGTTCATGGTTAAAATAAGATAACTTATTATCCATTTCAAAACCTTTTGGATATTCTACAGCAACATAATCATAACCACTTTTTAGATATCCAATAATCATTTGCTTTTTATTAACACCATCTACTAGACACACACTACCAATTGGTAAAAATTTTAAATTCATACTTATACCTTCCATTCTTATTCTTTATTATTTAATTCCTCTTTTGTATATTCTTCTGCACTAATAACTACTCCATTTTCATCAAATTGAATATTCTTAAAAATAGACCAATTTTTAGAATCCTCATTTGGTTGTGTTGACTGAACATTTTGTACAGGCACAAATGGATTACTTACATTATTAGCTTTTTCCATTTGAACTGGAGCTTGAATAGCATTACCCACAGTGCTTTTATAATTTGTTGTTTCAATAGGATCATAAACAACTACTCCATTTTCATCAAACTGAATATTAGCAGCAAATGGTTTTTTTTCTAGAGAACTAGAATCAACTGGTTGGTTTTGTTTCGTTATATTATGATTAAATGTTTCATAAAATTCATCTTTGTAGCCCATGTAAACAATATTTTCAATGTCAGAATGATTAAAAGATTGAATTTTATTACTTAATAATAACCCCTCTGGGTAATCACAACCCTTATAATCATACATTTTTACTGTTCCATTATATTCAATAGAAAAAACACCTACAATCATTACTTTCTTTTGATGATTTTTTATTGTACAAACAGTACCTATTGGCAAATACTTATCTATATTCATATCAATCACTATCCTATACTATATAAAATTATACCCAACTTTCCTTAAAATTGCAACACCAATAAAAAAAGATAAAACATTTCGTTTTATCTTATTACTCCCGTTCTAACTTGTAGCTGGGTTTTAGGTAAAAGAGTTGCTACACTATTCATATTTTGAAGAGCATTATTAAATTTCTTACAACTATCAGTTCCCCAAGTTTTTAAATTTAAAATTTCTTTTCTAATAGCTTTTACATCATTTAAACAATTTGCTAAATTGGCACTTTCTCTAAAATCACTTGGTATACTAATAGAATAAATTTGTCTATTTGCATCATTTAAATACTCTAATCCAGTATCAAGACTACGAATGACTGTGTTTTCTAAAGGGCCTTCTTTAAATAATAATTTACTCATATTAATCTCTCCTTACACTATCAATCGTTTTATCAAAATAATCCGCACAATCTACTAAATATTTTCCATATTTATATAAAGAAGTTGCATAATTATAGTACTGAACTTTATCTTTATTGGCTAAACTTGCAAATAATGTTGAAGAATCTCCTACCCATTCTTTAGTATTTAGTGGAACATTTTCAATTCTAGTAAACATTGCATCTAAAGTTGCTTTGAATTCTTCTACCAAACTTATTATTTCATTTCCACTTTCTCTCATTTTCTTGGTATCTACATATATTTCTGCCATATTTCACACTCCTAAAAAAGAAAGATTAGTTATCACTAATCTTTTTTATTTGCCATCATCATTTTTGCTTCTTCCTCTGCTTCAAGTTCTTCTATTTCTTTTTTAATATCAGAGATTTTTCGTTCAATAGATGGAACGGCAGTTTTAATTATATAATCTTTATGATTAGATAATCTATCTCTGCAAGAAGATATCTGATTATCATCTGCAGTAACCTCATCAATTTCATAACATGAACTAATTTTACTAACAGCAGGATCCAATGCCTCAGCTGCCTGACTAATTGTCATAGAAAAGCGCTGTATATCAGAAAGCAAATCCTGATAACGTCTTAAATCTCTATATAAAGAACTTAAACTAGACATATACTACCTTTTTATTGCATAGTTTCTGTATAGTAAGTAGCAGCACCTGCTAATGATTCATTAGTTGTATGAATACTATCGTTTGCAAAATTTTGAGTGCTTTGCTCCCAAGCCAATCTAACTTCTTGTAACTTATCACTAAATACAAGTAAATCACTAGTTAATGCTTTACAGTAATCTTTTACAGCAGTTACATAATTCTCTACTGCTTGTTTAATATCATCACTTCTGAATGCATTACTTGAACTTGTTTGTGCTTCAATACCATCTAAATGTTGTTGAATAGCGTTTACAGAGTTTCTAATTTGTTCTCTCATTTTTGGAACTTCATTAGCATTGATACCAACGATACTAAATCCGCCTCCACCACTAAAGATACTACTAAAAATATTAAAACTGCCTCCACCTACACTAGATGCTGAACGTGTAGATTCACGTGCAGATATTACTGCTGATGATGCAGCACTTGTATCTATTACAGTTGATTGTGTTGTTGCTTCCCAATTTGCCATATTAATCCTCCTATCTATCCTCTAAAAGGCTTTTATCTTGTTCGAAATAGAAATTCTCTAATTCACTTAATCTTGCCTCTTAATCTTGATATTCTTTTTCTAAGTCTTCTGAAATTTTATTACATTCATCTGTTAGTTGCTTTTCGAATCTATCACGAGCAACTCCTTGCCATCCAGTATTAATAGAATTTATAATATTGGTTCTTTCCTCCTCAAGTTTAGCCTTTGTTGATAAAAGCAAATCTGCTTTTAGTGCTTCTTTATACTCAGTCATACCACTAGATGATATACCAATTGATAAAGAATCAATTCCTAAATTATCCATTTTTCTTCTCCTCCTTACAATCTGCTAATAACATCATTTTCTCCTGCATTCAAAATTTCAGTACCTTGCTCAGAACGGTTCTGATAATCTCTCTTAACATTCATTAAATCTTCGTTATAGCTCAAGATATTCTTATTAATAGTAGCATTACCTACTTTCAACATACTAAATTGGTCACGAAATTTGTCTCCACTTTCACAAATGAAATAAGTTGATGTATCCTCTACCAAATCAGATATTTGATTAAGAGTTTTATTACATTTATCTGCGTAATCTAAAATGTCTGTCATTAACTTATCCATTCCGTCAACGGATATTCCATTCCAAACTTCTGTATCTTGCATGCAATCACCTACCATAATACCCTACCTTATGATAACAGAATAACATATTTTTCTACTGTTTTCAAGTTTTTTTTACTATTTTGTTTTGAAAGTGCTGATTTCTCCTACCGTATTTTTACGACTATTTTCTCTACTTTGTATAATAGATGATAAAAACTTATCTTGGCTTTCCCCTAAATTTGCATAATTTACTTGAGATATCTCATCATGATAATAAGAATTATATAGTCCTTTTAAATCCTCTAAAGACATACCTAAGCTTTTTGCTAACAAATTAAAATAATAATTTTGAATATCTGTATAGGCTTTTATAAAAGACTCATTAGTATCAGTACAAGAATCACTAGAAAACCAAGTCAATCTACTCATTTCTAATTCAAAAGTAGAAATAATCGAGAAAATTTCTTTTAAAGAATGATTAGAACCTGTAGTATAACTTGCTAAATTCTCATAAAACTTTTTAGATAAAGTTTGTCCTATTGAAGATTCTAAACTATCTTGATACTTATAAGTATTTAGGCTTTCCCCTGTACTTTCTTTATATAACTTCGAAAATTCTGTTGGTTGATTTAAACAGATTTCCATAGCATACATCATATTTAACACTTCTATTTTATCCTGATTATTTTGACAATTAAATATTTCAAACAATTTATTTAAATCTGACTGCAAGGAAATTTTAGCTAAAGTAGTATCATCTACATTACCCTTTAAAATAGTCGCTAATGTCATCATTTCTAAAGATTGAACATGATTTTCATAAGTCGTTGTTAAAGAATCTTTTCCATATTGATAATTTTTTAAATATTCTGCAGAGGATTCTACATACCATTTATAAAAAAGTGAATTAATTTTTAAATCTTCCCAAGAATAAGCAATACCTAAGTTTCTAGAATAGCCTTCTTGTTCTCTTTCTTTTACACTACTAACTTGTACTAAATGATTTCCTTCATGTAAAACAGTCATTCTTAAATAATCTACATTTGGATATCTTTGCTGACGTGTAGAAATATCTTCTAAATTTACAGCAACGATTCCATCATCTGTCGTAGCTCCACTTCCAGGGGTAGTCATTCTAAAAATTCTTAAATTAGTTAAATTATCATCTAACTGATTAATATCTATATCAGAAGTATTTGACAAATTATAATTTAAAGCATCTACTAAATTAGAAAATACCTTATTAAAAGTAGATGCATCTAACTGTGTATATTTTTTAGATTGTGTATTTTCTAAATAGGTCTTATTATTATCAATAACTTGTTGTTTTAAAGCTAGTTCATTGATTTTTCCATTTTGAATGAAATTAGAACTTACCGTTTCATATTCTTGTATGCTTTGATATCTTTGAAATGCCTGATTAATTTCAAAATATTCAGAGCCTTCATAGTCTACAGAAATTCCGTGAACATAAGAAGCAAAAGCTTGGCTATCTTGATTATTTATAGAAACTTGTTGTTCCAATAACTTCATTTCGGCATCTGTTAAGTCCGATTTTATTTCAATTGGTTTTGAAGGAGATGGTGTAGTTGTTGTATTAGAACTATTATGGGTATTACTTTCATCATATTGTGTGTAAGAATTACTACTATTATTAACTGACTGTTGTGGAGTTGACTCCTTTACACCACATCCAGATACTAATAAAACTACTGCCAAAGATAAGGCAGATATCTTTGTTATTGAACTTTTTTTTATCACTTTCAATCTCCTTTTCACATTAATAAAAAATTCTTTATTTAAATATTTCATGCTATCACCTACTTTAATAAGTATACCATATTTACAAACAATCGGTATAAAAAAGAGAGTTTTTTAACTCTCTTTACAGATTATAATAATACTAAACTAGATCCATTTCTAATATTTGTTTCTCTTAATAAAGAATTAATAGAATATCTTTCACCAGTCATACGATTATATAATAAAGTGGAATCTGTGCCTACAAAAATACCATTTGTAAGTTCAAATAAAGACTTATTTAATAAAACTATAATATTACCAATTTTTCTATTGACTGGTAAATATAAATTATAAATCTCATCAATAGAAGGAACATATAACTCTACTAAAACTTTATTCTTCATGTTTTTCCACCTCTTCTTCATCTATAACATGCTTAATGATAGTATGTCTTCCTTTACTTACTGAAAAAGCAATACAAGGGAAATTTACTTTTCTATCTTCCATCGTTATATTAGGAATATTAATAACTAATTGATTTGCAGCATCACTATCAAGCCAAATACCATAAGAATTATCAACCATTGCTTGATACCACGGCTCTACCTGGATATTTTTGAAAGATACTAATACATCTACTAAAATAAACTTAGCATTATTAACAGTTGCCATATTACTAAATAAATTATTCATAACTTGTTTTCCAGCAGGGCTCAATTTATCTTTGATTCCCCCTACTCCTAACATTACATAAATAGTTGTTATACCACTATCTTTGTTTTGTAATACTTCATTATTAATATTAACAATTGCTTGATCAAAATTATCTTTAAAACATTCTACACCAAAAATATTCTGTTCATAAGCATCAACAAAATCAACTACTTTTACTGCTGTATTTTCAACTTTTTGGAATAGCTTCATTAAAGAATAAACAAAACTCATACGTTCATCGCTCATAGCATTCGTAAGCACCATTGTAAAAGGATTCATTTGGAAATCATAGAAGAACGGCTCTTTAGTAATAGTACTATAACCAATTGGAATATTTGCTAATCCATTTACTTTATCATACAGAGTATTTACAAATACTTTATCTGGAATAACAGGGATTCTTCTTGCACGTACTGTATAAGCTTCATTAAGTGTTTTAGCAGCTTCTCTAACAGTATTATTAATATTTTTTCTTTCAGTAAAATAAGCAGTTTGAAATTCAAATGCTGAATCTTCTACAAATACAATACCTCTACCAAATATTTTAGCTGGGAATAATCCCTTTGGAGCTCCTAAAGCAGAACGATAATCTCCTTCATTCTGAAGTTGCAAACATAACTTGTTATTAAAGCTTTGAAGCATCTTTGATTTTACTGTAGATGGAGATAACTCAGATATAATAAATACAACCCCATAACGAGCTCCATCACGGTACATTGGTATTAAATTATCTGCAATTTTTCCATAGTTTTCCAAAAAGATTTCATAGTTATTAATTACTGTTACAATCAAAGGTAATTTTTGTCCACTATTTTCTATATATTCAGTATAGTTACCTGCATAATCAGCCATCAACTCTTTACGTCTTTCAATTTCTTCATCTAACATTTGAAAAATACTAATAGATAAATCAAAATCTTCTGCAGTTGAAACTTCTCCAACATGCGGAATATTACGGAATATTTTCAATGCCTCTGTTCCACAGTCAACAATATAAAAATTTATTTCCTCTGGTGTATGATTCATAATAGAGGACCAAATAAGAGTCGTAATTAAATTTTCTTTACCACTACCACTTTGTCCAATAATAATAGTATTTCCATTATTTGTTAAATCTAAAGTAAGCAATTTCTGCTCTTGAGAGGCTGGCTTATCATATTCTCCAATAATTTCTTTTAAGTCATTAATATAGATTTCTCCTGGAATAGCATCTAGCCATAACCTATTGGTTACGATATTTTCACGTTCTCCAACAGTATAAATATATTTTACAATATTTGTTAATTGATCACCATAATCTTTATCAGAATTATCTGCTTTAGCAATATCTTTAATACTTTTAATGACATCACCAGTATTGTTAACAAAATCTATAGAATCATCTACTTTTTTAATAATTCTATCAGAAGGAACATATTTTGCACCTGCCCATCCAGATTGTCCTTTATCAAAGAAATCATCATATCCAACTTGTAAATAAAATCTACCAGTTTCTTTAATACTTGCAGCTTCTGGACGCTTTAACATTTCCATAGAATCTGATCTATCCTGTACTTTTAAACAAACCTTAAACTTAGAGTTACTCCAAATTTGATCATTAACAACTCCACTAGGTTTCTGAGTAGCAAGAATTAAATGTACTCCTAGTGAACGACCAATACGAGCAGTACTAATTAATTGTTGCATAAACTCTGGCTGTTGACTCTTTAATTCAGCAAACTCATCACTAATAATAAATAGATGTGCCATTGGTTCTTTTACCATACCTTCACGATAAAATCTTTGATATTTATAAATATCTACTGTACTTTCTCCTAGAGCATCCTTTGTTTCATTAAAGATACGTTGACGCCTTTTTAGTTCTGATTCAATAGATACTAAAGTACGATTCATTTCACTAGTATCCAAATTGGTAATAGTACCTGCTAAATGGGGAATTCTAACACCAGTTTCTTTATTTTCAAAAGCACCAGCAAGTCCACCACCTTTATAATCAATTAATACAAATTGAACTTCATAAGGGTGATAATTTACACACATAGATAGTATATAAGTAATAATAAATTCAGATTTACCACTACCTGTTGATCCAGCAATTAAACCATGTGGACCATGAAACTTTTCATGTAAATCTAATTTAAATTGTTCCCCACTTGCATAAACACCAATAGGAGCAGCTAAAGAGGAAACAGGGCTATTCATTCTCCAACGGTTTAAAATGTTAAATTGTTCTACTTTAGAAACTCCATACATCTCCATAAAAGATAAAGAAGTTGGAAGAACAGATAAACCTTCCTTTGTCATTGTAGGAACATTAGCTAAAGTATTAGCAATTTCTCTCATATTTAATCCGCTCTCAAACTCATTCGTAAAATGAATTTGAGCACTAGCATTAATATTCTTACGTAAAATTGCGCCTTCCTTTTCGCCTACCTCTACAAAAATACTACAATTTGTTGGTAAATTACGCATAGAATTTTCAATAACTAAATAAGAAAATCCAAAATTCTCTGGAATCTTTAATAATTCACGAATAAAAGGAACATTTTTTCCTAATTTATAATTATCATTAATAATTAGGAAGTAAGAATCAAAATTTTTATAAATATTTTTAGTATCTGCTTTCTCTTCTCCCTCTTTACTAGAAGCAGATTTTTTTTGAGCTAATTGTTCTTTTCTTTTCTTCAATTCCTCATCTAAATAACTAGAAATATTTTTCATCTCTTCTGAATTTGTCGCAAAAAATCTTACACTTTTATCTTCACTCCAACAGTGTGGCATTTGCTTCATATATTCCCAACGTCCTGCTCTTGCTTCATCTGTAAAAATTACAATTTTTAAATCTACCGCACTCTGTAAAGCTATTAACTGCAAAATAAGACTATCTACATACTGATCCTTATAAGAACATTCACAAATAAGAGCGGCTAATTTTTCATCTACAAGAGAAATATCTACAGGAACATCCTCTAATTTTTTATATTTATCAGCAATTTTATAAACCATTTCTAATAGATTATCTTCATCTAAAGTGAAATGTTCTTCTGGAGCTTGTACATGAACTGGTGATTCAATACTACCAATACCTAAACGTACCTTTAAGAAATCTTCATCTGCTATTTCTCTACACCAAAAATTTCTATTTGACATTGTTAACATCATTGTACAATTTTTAGTTGGAATACTATTATCCCTCATAATTTGAGCAACTTTTTTATTAGCTAAACTAATTTCTTGCTCCTTTTTTCCTAAATACTCAGTATATAATCTCTGTCTTTTTTCTTCTCTTTCCTTCTTCTGCTTTTTTCTATATTTAGCAGTCATTTTAGGAATAATTAAACTACCAATAATCATAGCAAAAAACATAACAATCTGAGGTAATACTGCCCAAATAGTACGAGTTCCACTACCAAGACCATAAGCAATATTATATCCCATCATTAAAGAAGAAGCTCCCATTGTAATAGTAGAACCTATTGTTAATAAGAATGGCAATTCATCATCTTGTGGTCCACTTGGAGGTGCTTCAATTAAAATTACTTGATCTTCTACAGATTCTCTAATTCTAGGAATATGATAAAAATATTCATCCTCACCATATAAATCAATATCCGTATCATTATCGTCTACTGGTGAATAATCAGTGTTTTTCATAGCCTGTATTTCTGCATAAGCTTTTAAACCGGCTACTGTTACTTGTTTATTAGGATTATTAATCTGAATAAAAGTTCTCATCCAAATTAATTTAAATCCATTAATAAAAATAACGTCTCCAACTAATAGTCTCTGGACATTCGTAACTAAACGATTATTTACAAATGATTTAAACACTCCTTCTTGATTAGGATAAATAAACCAATCGTCATTTACTTTTTTTAACTCTGTATGCATTTGTCCGACCATATTATTTCGATAACAAATATTACAATTTGGATTACTACCAATAGAAATTGTGTTTAATCCGCCAAAATCTAATTTATATATCTCAGTTTCAGTAGAAGGCATCGCATACAATGTAATAAAATCAGTTTCTCCTAGAAATTTTAAAATATAGCTACCATACTCTACCATAGAAACTTCATCTACTAGCATATTAGTATTCATAATATTTACAGT
>CAZRIC010000023.1:0-10019 GCA_964600095.1 uncultured Muribaculaceae bacterium | reverse complement strand
ATTTCTATCTTTTTATAATAGATTCTTGTATACTTATAGTAGGTGGTAACGTGAAGGCTTTAAACGATAGAAGCATATCAGTAACAAGAGAAGAATTATTAAAAATAAGTCATATTGTTGATTATGGCTTTATTAGAAAAAAGATTAATACTTATTTAGAATTTTTAGATGATGAATTTGTATTACCCACTTCTTTTATGGCAGATATTTCTGAAGAATTTGAGAATTGTTTAAAAAGTGTGAAACAAAATAATTTAGTCGGTGAAGAGGTCAATAGTCAATTAGAGGATGAATTACATAGACTCTTAGAAGAATATGACAAAGAATTAAAATTAATTCAAAAAGAAAATGGTATATTGATTATTCATGATGAGTTAATTGATAAGTTGCACTATATTTCTTTATTAGATAAAAAATTATATCAATTAAGAGATTATATGTTGGCTAAAGAAACTATCTATGAAGATTTAAAGTACTTTTATCCAATGGAAGCTATTCATGAAATGGAAAGAGAATACCAAGAAAAATTAAGTAGAGCGGATATAGAAGGACTAGATTTATTATTTCAAAAAATTCGATCTTTAATTGCTAATCATTGGAAAGAATATATAACAGATTTAAAAGATTTTGATAGTAGCAAACCATATAATCTTTTATGCCATAGTACGGATAGTAGTCAGTTTAAAGGAGATTTTTATACACGTTATGTATCTTGTTCTTTGCTATGTGAGGAGTTAACGGAAACTTATCGTAGTGGATATGGTTTTATTTTATCACCTGATAATATTGTTTTAGCAAGTAGTACAGATATGTATGTTATGAATTGCTCAGATAACGATCAGGATTTACTTTCCTGTACATCTTTAAAAAAACTTGCTTCTCCAGAACGTACAAAAGAGGAGGCTTTAAACCATAAAAAGGAAAATAGGGAAAGTCAAAGACCTGATAAAGTATATACAGAAATTGTTATAGATGGATTTCAGCCTATTGGAATTTTTTGCTTATATGATGGTAGTAAAACTTTAAATGATAATTTTAGAAATGCTTTAGAATTAAAGAAAGACTTTCCTGACTTAGATATTTTTTGTTTAGATATTATGTTTCAAAAAAGTGAGGAAGAATTAGAAGATGTTAAAAGATCCTTAGTTAATAGAATTAGCCATGCAGTAGGAGTTTTAGGAGTTGCTTTTGATCCTAATGATAAAAACTTTTATAAAGACTTTGAACTATTTTGGGCTAACTATTTAGAATTGATAAAGAGAGATGATTATAGTGAGAATGATATTCTTAATCTGTATAAGGAAAATCTAGAACTATTGTCACCACATTTAAATTTGGAACATTTATTTGATGGAACGTATCAAGAAGCTCAAATAAAACAAATTTTATACTATAATCCACAGATTAGGATTATAGATATTATAAATAAAAAAACAAGTGTTTCTTTATTAGAAAATTTATATAATTCTCTAGTAGATTATAAAGATAATTCACAATTAGAGAATCTTGTTCCTGGTATTAAATCTTTTTTATTGTTATATCCATTTGTCAATATTGATGAAATGAGCGCACTAGGACTATGTAAATGCGATAGCATAGATTCCTTAGTAAAATATTTAAGTGAAATGACTTATCAAAAAGATCATTTTTCTATAGATAGAGTTTTAGGAGAAAATTTTACTTATGCCTCTTTTCATAACTTATATTTATATTGTAAAAAATTAGAAAATGCTGGAAAATTAAAGGATAGTAAAATGAAATTGTTTATAGAATTATATTCTTTAGTTTCTATTGACAATGCTTTTTTAGAAAAGTTAAAGGGAATAAAAGAAAATGATTTTGATAGTATTAATTCTTTACTGTTGGAATTACTCTCTCAAAAAAAAGAATCTGTGCGTGAAAAGGTGACTCGATATGAAAAAAAGGCAACCGCTTTAGCTTATGAAAAAGATAATACTGAAAGTAATATAGCAGAATATAATAAGGCCTGTGATTGTTTTTTATGTGAATCATCTTATGTAGTAGCGAAAAGAGATATAGATGCTATCCAAACAGAGATTGAACAGTTAAAGAAGAGTATAGAAGAAATGGAAGTTAGTTTGGCTTCTTTCAATCATAATATAAATGTAAATCAAACTAGAATTAGTAGATTTTCAAAGCATAGAATTTTAAATAGTTTTAGGATAAAAGGCTTGAAAGAAAAGGTAGAACAAGATCAAACGAATTCTTCTATTTTAGAAACACAGTTGTCATTTCAGAAAAGTTGTTTAGAATCTTTATTAAGTCAGTTGCAAGATGTAAAAAATAAATTTAAAAAACAAACTGGATTTTCTATCGATAATTATATGGAAGAACTAAAACATTCGAAGAATGTAATGGATAATGTAGATGTAGGGGAATTAAGAAGAAAGTTAAATACTGTACAAGTAACTATTACTAAAGTAGAAAATCTATTAAGTAAGTATAAAAAAGAAATTGGATATTATGAAGAATTAGGAGGATATAATAAATGATTAGTATTTCTATTTTAAATATAAAAGATAATAAAGAAAAAATAAAAGAGGTGGATGCTTTAAATTCTGATTATATTCATGTAGATGTTATGGATGGAAAGTTTGTAAATAACAAGGTAGATTTTTTGAATTTACCACCAATGAATACGGCAAGAGATATTCATTTGATGGTTTATGATATTAAAAAATATATTGATTCTTATTTAAAATATCATCCGGAATATTTTACATTTCATTTAGAAGCAACTAATCAGGTAGATGAAATAATAGAATATATAAAGAAGTTTCATATAAAAGTAGGTATTTCTATTTGTCCTGATACGGATGTATCAAAATTATTACCTTATTTAGAAAAAATAGATTTGGTACTAGTAATGAGTGTTGTTCCAGGTCTTGGTGGACAAAAGTTTATAGAAGAGAGTAAAGATAAGATAGAAAGATTACAAAAGTTAAGAGAAGAAAATAATTATCACTATTTGATTGAAGTTGATGGTGGAGTGAATTATGGAACGAAAGATTTCTGTAAAAATGCAGATATATTAGTAGTTGGAAGTTATATTACTATGAGTGATAATTATTTAGAAAAATATCAAAATATGTTAAAATAAAGTTGTTAATTTCTTGCTTAAAAAGGGATTTTATTATATACTATATGTATTGCGGGAGGATAGATTATGGAAAACAAGAATGAGAAGAAAATAACAATAAAAATAGATGGTGAAGAATGGTCAAAACTTGTAGATGATGCATTCAAAAAAGCAAATAAAAAAGCAAAAATTGCAGGATTTAGACCTGGTAAGGCTCCAAAGGATATTTTTGTGAAACATTATGGAATGGAGTCTTTATATTATGAAGCTTCTAACAAAGCAGTAGAAGTTGCTTATGAAAAAATGTTAGATGGAAATAGTGACTTAGATATTGTTACACAACCAACAGTAGATATTAAAAATATCGGAGAAGAAGGGGTAGAATTTGAATTTACTCTAACTTTAAAACCAGAAGTAAAATTAGGTACTTATACGGGATTAAAGGCTAAGAAAGAAAAAGTAAAAGTAACAAAAGAAGAAATAGAAGAATCTATTAATCATATGCGTGAACATTATAAAGAAAATATCTTAAAAGATGGCGCTATTGAAAATGGAGATGTTGCAATTATCGACTTTGAAGGATTTAAAGATGGTAAAGCTTTTGATGGTGGAAAAGGTGAAAACTATTCTTTAGAGATTGGAAGCAATACTTTTATTCCTGGATTTGAAGAGCAATTAATTGGTAAAAAAGCTGGAGATGAAGTAGAAGTAAACGTTACTTTCCCAGAGGAATATCATTCAGAAGAATTAAAAGGAGCTAAAGCTACTTTTAAAGTAAAAATTCATGAAGTAAAAGAAGTAAAGGTTCCAGATTTAGATGAAGATTTCTTTAATGATTTAGGAATGGAAGGAATTAATTCTAAAGAATCTCTAGAAAAACAAGTAAAAGAAAATATCACTGCTCAAAAAGAAAGAAAAGCAGATGATGAATGGTTAGATGCATTATTAGAGGAAGCTGCTTCTACTATGAAAGTAGATATTCCAGAAGTAATGATTCAAGATGAAACGTCTAGAATGATTCAAGAATTTGCTCAAAATGTTCAGATGCAAGGTATTTCTTTAGAACAATTTTTCCAATTTTCAGGAATGTCTGAAGATAAATTAAGGGAAGAATATAAAGAACAAGCAACTAAAAGAGTTACTTATCGTTTAATGATTGAAGCAATTATTAAGAAAGAAAAAATTGAAGTAACAGAAGAAGAATTAAATAAAGAGGCAGAAGAGATGGCTTCTAAATATCAAATGAGTAAAGAAGATTTCTTTGAACGTTTTGGTGAAGAAATGATTCGTTATGATTTAAAAGTACATAAAGTATTTAATTTATTAAAAGGAGAGAAATAATTCTCTTCTTTTTCTGGTATTGGAGTAGTTATGAAGATAAATAAAATTTGTATTATCGGTGGAAGTGGTACAGGAAAAACAACTCTTTCTAATAATTTAGGAAAGGAATTAAATCTTCCTATATATCATATAGATGGAATTCATCATATTGAAAACTGGAAAATTCGAGATAAAGTTGAAAGAGATCAAATTATAATGAATATTATAAAGAAACGAAAATGGATTATGGATGGAACCTATTCTTCTACTTTAAAAGAAAGAATAGAAAAATCAGATCTTATTATATTCTTAGATTATTCCTTACTATCTAGATTAAGAGGAATTTTTGGAAGATATTTTAAAAATCATGGAAAGGAGAAAGAAGAAATTCCAGGATGTAAAGAACAAATATCTTGGAAACTTGTTACTTCTTCCCTAAAATTTAAAAGAAAATTACGTAAAAAAATAGTGAAAATAATAAAAGAAAGTAATCATTCAGATATTTTAGTATTTAAAAATAGAAAAATGTTAAATAAATGGTATAAAGCTCAATTTCAAAAAGAAATAACTTTATAAGTTAATAAAGTTATGTTATAATTTTACTAGAATAGGAGTAATGATATGGAACCAGAAAAACAAACTAAGAATACAAAAGTTATATTTTTAGCGATTATTGGAGTATTAGTAATAGTAATTGCAGTTCTTGTATTCTTATTAGTAACGAAAGATAATAAGAAGGAAACAAAACCTACAAGTAGTAATTCTACAGTAAATGATAGTAATACCAATACTAATAATGATAATAAACAAGATGAAATTAATTCGAAGATAGATGAAGAAACAGAAAAATTAATGATGCTATTTCCTCCAATTGAAAATGCCTATCAAAATAAATTAATGAAAGTAACTGATTTTGAAATTGGTGATATTTATACTAATACGATGTTAGCAATTGAAAACTATTATAGTGAAAATGTATATTATCATGATTACGATCATGATGATGATTGTCCTAATGGAAGTTTAACTTTTTATTATGAACCTGATACTAAACTATGTTTTACAAAGGATATAAGTTTAAAAACTGAAGATGAATTTGCAGTAGATGAAAAGACTTTCCAAAAATATTTTCAACAATTTTATGGAGATAGTATAAAATATAAAAGGTTAACAGATACTTTTGGATCAACTAAAAACTTTACTGATTATCATTATCAAAAAGGTTATTATTATGGCTATGGCGGTGGAGGCGGATACGGCTTTGGCGATGGCGCAGAATTTGATAGTTTTTCTTTTAATAGAGTTGAAACTAAAGGTGATGAAAAATATATCTATGTAGATTATGCTTATACTGTTTATCATTGCCAAGATGAAGATTGTGAAAAGGGAACTATTACTTATTATAAGGATTCTTCTAAGAAAGAAAAAATGTATGAAGCACCTTTTGATGATAGTGTAAATGTTTTTAATAGTGCTTCTTTAGCAAGTGGCAAAATACCTCTTTATAAACATACTTATAAGAAAAATAGTGATGGAAGTTATTATTGGTATAGTGTAGAACCAGTAAAATAAAAGGTTTAGAAAATTCTAAACCTTTTTTATGTATTCAAATAATTCTTTTCCTTTTCGGTAATCAGCTATACATTGAAAATTAGAAATTGCAAATAATTTTTCTTCTGGAGATTTACCAGGTGGTGTTACTAAAATAGAAGTACCTCCATGATAAAATACAAATTCCATAGCATAGTAATCTGTTAATCCATCTCCAATATAAACTAAGTTATTACAATCCTCTTCATTTCTTCCATGTAATGTATTAATTTTTTTTATATAGTCAACTTTTCCTTTATCTGTTACTAATTTCTCAATATCCTTTAATTTATTATTTTTATAGATAAAAGATACTCCAAATATTTTAGTAATATATTTAGATATTTTAGAGGCATATAGAAACTCTTCAATACCTGAAGTAACAATATAATGAGAGTAGGTAGTATTACTATTATTTGCTAATTCCTGAAACCATTCTTCTACACCATCATTAAATATAATATCTTTGGCTCCTTTTGTAATATCATGATTTTTTAATGTACTATTTTTTACAATCGATAAGAATGCCTGAAACCAACTTTCGTATGCATCTGTAATGCCATTTTCTTTTAGATTTGTAATTTTATTGTAGAATTCTTTTTCTGTGATTCCACAATCATTTAAAATAGGAAAGAAAGGAACTTTTTTAGGAGTTAAAGTTCCATCAAAATCGTAGACAATTTGTACTTCTTTCATGTCATCACCAATAGTATTATATCATGAAAATAGTTTTGTTTTTTTATTTTCGTTTGCAATGTTTAAAATAATTCCTAACATAATCATGTAACTAAGTAAGCTAGATCCTCCATAACTAATAAAAGGTAGGGTAATTCCTGTAATAGGCATAACTCCATATGACATACCAATATTTTGAAATTGCTGATAGATAAGCATAGCGACTATTCCACTAATGATATATTTTGCTGTCTTATTTTTACTTTTAAGCGCTAACAGGATAAGTCTAATATCAAAATATAATAATAGAGCAAATAAGAGAATAGAACCAAGGAATCCAAAGTTGGAAGAAAATACAGCAAAAATAAAGTCTGTTTGTGGCTCTGGAAAATAAATAGGTGTCTTATTATAACCAGCTCCAAGTAAGCCACCAGCCCCAATAGCCGACATTCCTCGTTCTAGCTGATAACCACTTTTACTCGACCAATCTAGTAATCTATCTACTCTTAGAAAAAAACTAGTTCCAAAGATTTCAATAAATAAATCAGTATTTAAGAAATAAAGCCCTAAAATAGTAAGTAAAACAATTCCACAAATAGTAAATAAGAGTATAAACCATCTATATCTAATACCAGAAATAAATAGCATAATTATTGCAATGAGTAAGTAGATAAGAACTACCCCTGTATCTGGTTCTAAAAAGGTAAGAATAGAAGGTATTGCTACTACAATAATGACGGAGATTAAAAATAAAAACTCTTGTAGAATAGATGGTTTAGGGTATTTTTTTTGAAAATTGTCTATCATTCTAGCAAGTGTTAAAATGAGAATTATTTTCATGAATTCGCTAGGTTGAAAGACTCCAATTTTATCTATTACAAACCAACATCTAGCATTGTTAATGGGTTCTCCAAAAAAAAGTAATAATAGTAATAGAATTACAAAGATTCGATAAAGATACCAAGCATATTTCATAATTTTTTTATTGCCAATGATAATGACACAAATAGCAGCTATAGAGCCAATTCCATACCATATAAGTTGTTTGATAGCATAATTATTCTTTTCTATTAATAAACTTTCTGCACTATGAATAGTAGTAATTCCAATGACTGCAAATAAAAGTACTGGTAAAAGAATAGAGATATCAATTTGAAATCTTTTTTTTGTCATGAGAAAATCACCTTCTAAATATCTTACACTAATTGCCTTTATTATACAATGTAAAAATGAATATTTTGTCGAAAAATGAGTAGCTTATAAAAGGTTTCTTTTTTTTCAATTTTATAGTATAATGATTAACAGGTGATTAATCATGGATAATTATATTTGGCAGTATGCTATTATTATATTTGTATTAGTAATTATTGCTATTGCGATTGTAAAATCAAAAAAGAGAGATTTTAAATTTGAAGCTAATAAGTTAGTTGAGTTACTTGGTGGAATTGATAACATTAAGAATTATGATTTTAATAAATCTAGATTTGTTGTAGATTTAAAAGATGTTACAAAGGCTAATAAAGAGGGTATTCAAAAAATGGGAGCCCAGGGAATTGTAGAAATTGATAATCAACTTAAGATTATCTTAGGATCTGATGCAAAACAAATTAAAAAATATATTAATGAATTAAAGTGATTATTTCACTTTTTTTTGCAAATTTCGACATTCTTCGACAAAAAAATACGTTATATTATTGTTGGTGATGATATGAATGTATTTGAAATGTTAATATTAAATATGGTATTGATTTCTTACCCTTTTCTAATTTATATAATTTATATTTTGGCAAATAAGAATATTTCTAAGCAGGAAAAAGATGCTTTTTTAGATTTTATATTGGTGACATCTTGCTTTTTAATAACTCGGTATGGAATTTATTTTGAAGGAAATTTATTAAGCTTCTTTTTAGGAAGTATAGTTTTTCTATCTTATTTTAAAAATAGATTTGTCATTTCTTTTTTACTTCAAATAGTTGTTTTAATTTCTTGTTATCCAAATATTACCGCTATTTTTTACTTTATTATTGTCTATGCTATTATTGATGGAATTACTTTTTTATATCAGAAAAACGAGAACTTTAAAATTCCTTTTATAGATACTTATTTATTTTTTTATAGTACTAGTTTTTTGTTTTGGTTTCTTCTTTTTGATTTTAAAAATATCTTTTATTCTCTATTATTGATATTTGTTTATATTATTATGGTAAAAATTCTTACTAGAATTATTGTTCAAGGAGAAAAGATAATGAAAACTCATTTGGAATTTAAAGAGTTACAAAAAGAACAACAAATTCGACTTTCTCTTTTTAAAATTACTCATGAGATAAAAAATCCTGTTGCGGTATGTAAAGCATATTTAGATATGTTTGATGTAGAAAAAGTTGAACATTCTAGAAAATATGTTCCGATTATAAAAAATGAAATTGAAAGATTACTTTTACTATTGCAGGATTTCTTGTTAGTTAATCAAGCTAATATGAAATATGAAATTATGGATGTAAATATGTTATTAGAAGATGTTTCTAATAATATTCAGCCACTTATGATAGAAAATAGTATTCTTTTTGAAGTTCATACAATGGATGATGAATTATTTATTAATGGAGATTATAATCGTTTAAGTCAGGTTATTATTAATGTATTAAAAAATAGTATTGAAGCAAAAGCTAATAATATTGTTTTAAGAACTTATTTGACAAATAAAGAATTAGAGGTATATGTTGAAGATAATGGACAAGGAATAGAGAAAGAGAACGCTAATAAGATTTTTGAACCATTTTATACTACCAAACCAAGGGGAAGTGGTTTAGGAGTATCCTTGTCAAAAGAGATTATTACTGCACATCATGGAAAATTAGAATATTTTTCACAGTACGGTTATGGAACTCGTGTGAAAATTACATTGCCTCTTTATTCTTTATAGAATTTTTTGTTTAAATATGGTAAAATGATACTGGTGATGATATGAAACCTGTTATATTATGTATTATGGATGGTGTAGGAGAGAGAAAAGAGTCTCATGGAAATGCTGTTATAGCAGCTAATACACCAAATTTAGATTATTTAAAAGAGAAATATGGCTATTCTACTTTAGAAGCTAGTGGAACAAAAGTTGGGCTTCCTAGTGGTCAAATGGGTAATAGTGAAGTAGGACATATGAATATAGGATCTGGTAGAATTATTTATCAGCCTCTAGAACTTATTAATCATGATATTGAAGAAGGAACTTTTTTTAATAATTTAGAAATTTTAAAAGTAATGAATCATGTGAAAAAAAATAATTCTAAATTACATATTATGGGATTAATTAGTGATGGTGGAGTTCACTCTCATA
>CAZRIC010000022.1:0-10282 GCA_964600095.1 uncultured Muribaculaceae bacterium | reverse complement strand
CACCTTTTGGTTGTAGTAAAAAAGAAAGTGAGGTAGTTATTTTGAAAGAATTAAAGATAAGAAAAATGTGTCTTATAATTCTTACTATTATAGTAGGAATCGTATCTTTATTTTCAGGTTATCCAAATCATACATCTAAAGATATTTCTAAAGTCATGAAAAATAATAATGTATCTGAAACTAAAGTTACAGACGCAACTACAGCAAACAATTATTTAACTGTCTTAGGAAATAGGTCAGATGGTGGTAGATATGCTGGTCGTGTATGGACGGATAAATCTGTTTATCAGGAAGGCATGAAATCTATTGATGGAATACAGACTAATATTTCTTTGGAGGAAGGAGAAGAATTTTTAGTTGCTTTTTCTGCTTTAGGAAGTAGTCGTATTTTAAGAGGAGAATCTACTACTCCAGTAGATTTAGTTTTAATACTAGATATTTCTACTTCTATGGATGATAATACTATGAGAATATTGGTAGAACAAACAAATAGATTAATTAATCAATTGATGGATATTAATCCTTCTAATAGAGTTGGTATTGTTGTCTATGGTGGAGGAACAGAAATTTTACTTCCATTAGATCACTATAGAAGAAATGGTGGCAACAATTTAATTACCAATACAAGAGTACTAGGAAATAAATATTATAATCGTTTGAGTACTAACGTTATTAATAGTGCAGGTCAATTAGTTCAAAATACAAATACAGCTTTATATGCAGATTCTACTTATTTACAAGGTGCTTTGTATCAAGGTATGGAAATGTTAGCTAAAGAAACAACAACAACTTATTTTGATGTTGTAAAAGGGGAAGATGTTAGTCGTGTTCCCGCGATGATTGTAATGTCAGATGGTGGTACTAATATAGTATCAGCTTCTAGTACAGGAAATGCTAATAGTGGTAGTTATAATTGGTGGGATCCTTATGTTGGAGTAATTCCACGTCATAATGGAACCCAATATTATGCTTCTCCAAATGGAAATCCTTTTTATGCTTCTGTAAGTTCTAATACTTTAAATTATAATGAAGCAATAGCAGGACGTACTTTAGCGACTTTAATGACTGCTGGATATATGAAAAAAGCAGTAGAAAACAATTATGATAGAACTATGTTTGGTTATTCTATTGGTCTTAATATTGCTAATTTATCGGTTCAAGAAAAAGAACAATTATATGGAACTTTGGATCCTTTTAATGCTTTTGCTGAGAATTCAAGTTATAACCAATTAAAGAAAGCTTATGAAACATGGCAATCTTACTTAAATGGTAATTCTCCAAGTATTAGTTGGATCTTAAGTGGAACATGGGTAGGTGGAATAAGGCTTAGTGCGACATGGAATTACAATCATATTCCAACGAATGCCAAATATTATACTAGTGATTTTACAAATGAAAGTGATTTAAATTATATTGATAGATTTTATGAAGCTACTGATGATACAATAGGTGAAATCTTTGACAGAATTGTTAATAGAATTGATGCTGCTGCATTTCACCCAATTTCTGATGTAAGTGGTACAAGTTCAACACTGGATTTAGTTTATACCGATCCAATCGGTGAATACATGGAAGTAAAAGATGTAAAAGGATTAACTTTATTTGGTAAATTTTACCAAGTAAAAGAAAAAACAGTAAGCCAAGATGGAAAAACAGTCACTTATAAATTTGAATCAACAAATTTAAATCATCCTAGTTATGTACATAAAGTTTTAATAGATTTAAGTGCTATTTCAGTAGTAGTTACAGAAGGTACAAAAGGTTTCCAAACCATGACGATTGGTATTCCAGAAGGAGCAATACCTCTTCGTTTGGAGACTGTTACTTTAAATGATAGTGGTGTAGAATCTTATGAAAGTAATTCTGAAACTTCTCATTCTTTACCAATTCGAGTTCTTTATTCTGTTGGATTAAAGGATAGTATTAAAGTGGATACTAATAATGATGGTAAAGTAGATACGGTCGATTTAGGAAAAATTAGTGATGAGTATAAGAGAAATAATAGAAATTCTGATGGTACTATTAATTTTTATAGTAATCTATATACAGGTGAAAAAACATCTTCTGTATCAGATGTTGAGTCTGTTGGTAATGCAACTGCTGTTTTTGCGCCATCAATGCAAAATAGATATTACTATTTCCAAAAAAACAGAATTATATATTCTAGTTCTATAGATCTTCCTAATGGATATGAAGACGTAACTCCAGATGGTACAAGTAATCCTGGATCAACATATACACCAGTAACAAATATTGATGATTTAGAAGATGATAAGAATTATTATTTGGTTATTGATTATTATCGTCCAACAGGAAGTATTTTTGGAAATCATGGGGAATACGTAAATTATATTGTTCAAAGAACTGGAGAAGAATTAAAAAACTCTGTAACTTACTATAATCCAACAGATAAAACAGTTTCTAATACTGCTGGTACAGGATATGTAGTGGCGACTGCTGTAGAAGGAGTTCGTCTTGGACGTTTAAATCGTTTTACAAATGAGAAAAATCCTGGAGTTACAGAAACTGCTCATTATTCTTATGCTCCAATAAATGAAACAGATGAACATGGTAATCAACGTATTAAAGTTTATCTTGGAAATAATGGTAAATTACGTATTACTGGAAGTAATCTAAAACTTTCTAAAAAAGTAGATGGAAATAGTGGAGATAAAAATAAGTATTGGAACTTTACTATTACTTTAACAAATGGATCTACTCCAGTAACAGGAGAGTTTAGTACTGGAACAGGAACAACTACTTTTGATAATAATGGAAAAACAAATGTAAGTTTAAAAGATAGCGAAAGTATAACGATTTATAATTTACCTGCTGGTGCAAATTATGTAATTGAAGAAGCAGAAGCAAATAAGGATGGATATGTAACTACTTCTACTAATGAAACTGGAATTATTTTAGAAAATAATACAGTTACTTCTACATTTACAAATATTAAAAATGTAGGTAGTTTAACTCTTTCTAAAACAGTAACTGGAAATGGTGGAGATAAAAATAAGGGCTTCCATTTCATTCTTAATTTATATGAAAATGATGGTATTACTCCAGTAGCTGGAACTTATAGTTGTGGCACTGATTGTACTTATCAAATAGGAAAAGAAATTGCTTTAAAAGATGGAGAAACTATTAAGATAACAGGAATAAAGACTGGTCTAAAATATTCTGTTTTAGAAGTAGAAGCAGATCAAGATGGATATCAAACAACTAAAGAAAATGCAACAGGAACCATCACCAATAGCAATATCGACGTCTCTTATACAAATAAAAGAGAAGTAGGAGGATTAACTCTTACAAAAGTAGTAAATGGTGCAGGCGGAGATAAAAATGCTATATGGCATTTTACAATCAATATTGATAGTAATAAAGAATATTCTTATAGAAATATTACAAACAATAAACAAGGAACTGTTAAGAGTGGAGCAACAATAGAATTAAAATCTGATGAAACTGTTGTAATTGAGGGAATAGAAGTAGGAACTACTTATAGTGTAGTAGAACAGGAAGCAAATAAGGATCAATATATCACAACTTCTACGAATGAACAGGGAACTATTACAACTAGTGGAGTAATTGTAACTTATATGAATACGAAAGATTTAAGAGATTTAGAAATTTCTAAGATTGTTGAGAATAGCCCAGAAAATGAAAGTAAAGATTGGAGCTTTAAAGTTAAATTATCAAGTAACAATAAACCGATAACAGGAGAATTTGAATTAGAAGATGGTAGTAAGATTAATATTACAGAAGAAGGTGGAGAATTTACTTTAAAGCATAATGAAACAATCAAAATAAAGAATTTACCAGTAGCTACATCTTATGAGGTTATAGAATTAGATGCTAATAAAAATGGAATGGTTACAACAATATCAAAGCCAGATGGAAAAGGTACGATAGAACTTAATAATGATGATAATAAAGTAATATTTACTAATACTAAAGAGACCTCTACACTTATGCTTTCTAAACGTGTAACAGGAGCAGATGGCGATAAGAATATTCCATGGAATTTTACAGTAATCTTTAAAGATGCTACAGGTGCAGAATTAACAGACACTTATACTATGACAGGTGCTAAAACTGGATCTATTAAAAGTGGAGATTCTATTGAATTAAAACACGGAGAATATGTTATTATTCATGGTTTAGGAAATGTTAGTTATGAAATAGTTGAGGAAAAAGCAAATGATGATGGATATACAACGAAAGTAGATAATGCAACAGGAACAGTTCCAGCTGATGATAATATCTCAGTAGTATTTGAAAATCATAAAGAAATACCTGTTGGAAGTATTACCCTTTCTAAAACAGTAACAGGAATTGGTGATACAGAAGCTTATTGGCAATTCCAAGTAAAGTTTACAGACGATTCTGGAACAGAATTAAAAAATAGTTATTCTTATAATAAAGGAACTATTAAAAGTGGAGATTACGTATCTGTTAAACATGGAGAAAGTATTACAATATCTGGAATAAAAGAGGGTACAAATTATGAAATAAAAGAGGAGAAGGAAAATAAAGATGGATATGTAACAACTTCTAAGAATGCCAAAGGAAAGGTAAAAGGAAATGATGTTATTCTAGTAGACTTTATTAATCATAAAGAAGCTCCTAAATTAAGTAATTTAGTAATTTCTAAAAAAGTAATTGGAACTACTACTGATCCAGATAAAGAATTTACTTTTAGAGTAATATTCCCTAATAGTACAAAATCTTATAGTTATATTGGTTCTAATACAAATGCAGGAACTGTTAAAAGTGGAGATACTATTACTTTAAAAGATGGTGAAGTAGTAACTATTTATGATTTAGAAAAAGGAACAGAATATGCTATTTCTGAAGAATTAGAAGATGGTTATAATGTATCTGTTAAAGAAAATAATGCCGTTGGTGTTATAAATGAAGAAGATATTTCTAAAATTGTGAAAGGAAATGATGGAGATACTGATAAGTATTGGAATTTCCTTATTACATTAAAAGATAAAGATGGAAAAGAATTGGATACAGTTTATCAATATGAGGGAGATTATAGTGGTATTGTAAAAAGTGGAGATATTATTCGCTTAAAATCTAATGAAAGTATTACTATTATAGGAATAGAAGCAGAAACTTCTTATGAAGTAGAAGAAATAGAGGCAAATCAAGATGACTATAAAACCACTGTTCAAAATAAGAATGGAAAAATTTTAGATGCTGATACTATTGAAGTTCTTTATATTAATACTAAAGAGAAGAAGATACCAAATATACCAAATACATTAGATAATGGAAAACCATTTATGTGGATGATTCTTTCTATTCTTTCATTCTTAGGAATGATTGCTTGCCTTTTTATAAGAAAAGAAAACATAAAAAAGCAATAAATTAAAAAGAAGGTTTCCTTCTTTTTTCTTTGTCCTATTATTGTAAATTTTTATTATTATGATATAATTGATAATAGGTGAATAGTATGTTAAATAAGACTAAGGTTGTAGTTACCATTGGTCCATCTACAATGGAGAAAGAGCAGTTAAAAAGGTTGATATTAGGTGGAATGGATGTAGCTCGTTTAAATATGAGCCATTCTAATTATAGTTTTTGTACAGATATTATTGAAAAAATTAATGAATTGAATAAGGAACTTCATCTAAGTATAGCAGTTATGTTAGATTTAGAAGGACCAGAAGTTCGAACGGGAAATTTTTTAAATGGACAAGCTTATTTTCGCCAAGGGGATAAGATTCGTATTTATATGGATGATGTTATAGGGGATAGTACTAAATTTTCTGTTAACTATAGTAATTTAATTAAGGAAGTATCACATAATAGTATTATTAAAGTAAAAGATGGTATGATGTCATTTGAAGTTATTGATATTAAAAATGATTGTATTGTATGTGAAGTTTTGACTGATGGAGTGATTGAGAATCATCAAACAGTGAAAGTAGAAGGGGTAAAATTAAAGTTACCTAAAATGTCAACAAAGGATGAAACAGATGTTGTTTTTGCTCATAAAATGAATGTTGATTTTATCGCACTATCCTATGTTTGTTCTCAAGAAGATGTTTTAGCGGTTAGTGATATTTTAATTCGATTAAAAAATGATCATATTGGTCTTATTTCTAAAATAGAAACAGAAGAAGCTGTCAATAACTTAGATGAAATTGTTAGAGTTAGTGATGGTCTTATGGTGGCTCGTGGTGATTTAGGAGTAGATATTCCTATAGAAAGAGTTCCAGGTGTTCAAAAAAAGATAATTGATAAATGTCATAAAGCCGGTATTATTAGTATTGTAGCAACAGAACTTTTATCTTCCATGGAACGAATGAATAGACCAACTCGCGCTGAAGTGTCTGATGTAGCAAATGCTGTATTAGATGGAGCAGATGCTGTTATGTTGAGCAATGAAACAACTATTGGTAAATACCCAATAGAGACGTTAACTATGATGGAGAAAATTATTAATTCTGCTGAGAAAGATATAGATTATATAGAATTTATTAAAAATAAAGAGGAAAAAGAACCAAATATTACTGGTATGATTTCTCATAGCGTAGTAGAATGTGCAAGTAAATTAAATTGCTGTGTCATTATTGCTCCAACTATGAGTGGTTATACAGCTCGTATGATGAGTAATTGTAGACCAATTTGTCCAATTATTGCGGTAAGTCCTAGTGAAGCAACAGTAAAGTCTTTGCAGTTACATTTTGCTGTAAATCCTGTATTAATTGATGAGATAAAAGAATTTGATAAGATTATTGAGGTATCTAAGAAAGTTACTTTTGAATTAATTTCAACACAACCAGGTGACCGTATTATTATTACAGGAGGCTATCCATTTAAGGAAGTAAAAAGTACTAATTTTATGAAAATAGAAGAATTATAGAAAAAGGGTGATAATATGTATGATTTGGGAGATCAATTTGCCTTAGATTTAAGTAAGTCTAGAGCTAATCCTTATAGTGTATTAGTTGGAGAAAAATTTCGTATTTCCATTTTAACAGAACGACTAATTCGTTTAGAATATAGTGAAAATGGGGTATTTGAAGATAGACCTACTGAACTTGTACTTTGCAGAAATTTTCCACAAGTAGAATTTAATGTTGTGGATAATGGTGGTTCTATTGTAGTTACGACGAAGTATTTTACTTTAACTTATGTTAAGAATGCTCCTTTTAGAGGCACTAATGTTAATAAAGCAGCAAATTTAAAAGTACAATTAAATAATACTGATCGTGTTTGGTATTATGGTCATCCTGAAGTAAGAAATTATATGGCTCCTGTGTTACAAGTAACGGATAGTAAAGAAGAAGATAATCGTTATAATATGAAAGGATTATATTCTATAGATGGTTTTGCTTCTATAGATGATTCTAATTCTAAAGTATTTAATGCAAGAGGAAATTGTTTACAAAGAGAGGTTCCTGAAATAGATCTTTATCTATTCATGTATTTTCAAGATTTTACTTTAGCTCTTAAAGATTATTTTATGTTAACAGGTTATCCAGCTTTAATTCCTAGATATGCTTTAGGAAATTGGTGGAGTAGAAATGATAGTTATACAGAAGAGGGATTAGAAGAATTAATTAAAAATTTTGATACTAATGAAATTCCAATGTCTATTATTATGTTAGATAAGGATTGGCACATTCGTCTAAAAGAAGGAAACAGCCATTTAAAAACTGGTTTTACATTTAATGGAGAATTAATCCAAAATCCTACTAGATTAGTAGAATTAATGCACTCTAAGGGAATCCGTATTGGGTTAAACATTAATCCAGTAGAAGGCTTTTATCCAATAGATGCTTATTATGAAGAGGCAAAGAAATATTTACAGCCACTTCCAAATGGGGTTATTCCTTTTAATGTGTATGATGCAAAAACGATTGACGTTTACTTGAAAATTTTTATTCATCCACTTGACAATTTTGGCGTTGATTTTTTCTGGGTAGACTGGTATGACCAAACTAAGGTAGAGGAATTAGCACTTTTAAAGCATTATCATTTTTATGATATGATGAGAGATTATAAACGTAGACCAATGGTATATGGATATAATGCTACCATAGCGGCGCATAGATATCCAGTATTATATGCTGGAAAGTCTACGGTTAGTTGGGAGACTTTAAAAGCGATTCCATTCTTTAATGGAAAAGCAACCAACTTAGGTGTTAGTTGGTGGAGTCATGATATTGGTGGATTTTTCTACGGAACAGAGGATAATGAACTTTATACGAGATACATTCAATTAGGAACATTCTCACCAATTTTAAAATTAAGTGCTGATGTAGGAAGATTCTATAAAAGGGAACCATGGCGTTGGGATATGAGAACTTATGCAATTGCAAAAGATTATCTACAATTACGTCATCGTTTAATTCCTTATTTATATTCAGAAGCTTATAAATATTATAAATATGGAATTCCTTTAATTCAGCCTATTTATTATCGTTATCCAGAATTATACGATGATGGACTTTATCGTAGTGAATATTATTTTGGTAGTCAATTCTTTGTTTGTCCAATTACAAAAAAGAAAGAGTTGGTTATGAACCGTGTTATTCAAAAATTCTTTTTACCAGAAGGAATTTGGTATGACTTTGTAACTGGAAAGAAATTTCCTGGTGGACAAAAGTATGTATCATTCTTTAGGGATCAGGATTATCCTGTATTTGCAAAAGCAGGTGCGATTATTCCGATGTCTAATAATCCAAATTTAAATGATACAACACCACCAAAAGATATGGAAATTCATATTTTCCCAGGTCAAAGTAATAATTATCGTATGTATGAAGATGATGGAACAACGGATTTATATTTAAAAGGATATTATTTATTAAGTTTAATTGAATATAACTACTTACCAAATAACTATACTGTAATTGTTAGACCTATTGAAGGTAAGAGTGGTATCATTCCAGATGAAAGAAATTATAAATTCCGTTTCAGAAATACGAAGAAATCTGAGGATGTTACAGCTTTCGTAAGAGATGTAAAAATTGAATGTGAAATGTATGTAGAAGGTCCAGACTTTATTGTAGAGGTAAAAGATGTACCAACTACTCAACAATTAACTATTAATTGTAAGGGAAAAGATATTGAAATAGATGCTGTACGTATTGTTATGGAAGAAATAGAATCTATTATTAGTGATATTCCAATTCCTACTAAGATGAAGGAACAGATTTATGACTTATTTACGAGTGCGGATCCAATTAATAAGAAAAGAATTGCCATGAGAAAAATGGGACAAGGAAGAAACGGCTTAGAGACAAAATATGTTCAATTATTTATAAAATTACTTGAATATATTGGACAATTGTAATATAATATTAGTCATAAAGCGACGAAAAAGAGTAGTAATAGTTTTAAATCTATAGAGAGAAAGTGGTTGGTGTAAACTTTTGATGGATGACTATGAACTTGCTTTGGAGCTTCTCGAAAGAGACGTTATCTGCGTTAAAGATTGAAGTGCATAATATAAGTATTATGAAGAAGGGTGGTACCGCGATTATTCGTCCCTTCATCATAATACTTTTTTTATTAGGAGGATTATGAGAGAATTACTATTATGGTTAGGGATGTTTGTCCTGATTTATCTATTTTATGAACTATTTGTTGTACGAAAAGAAAAAGTATTAGAAAATATGAAAGACGGTAAAGAATTGTCTTTATTATCTAAAAAGTATCACTTAGATTATAATAAAATTAATATGAAGTCATTAGTTCGACTAATTGCTTTATCGAATGCTTTTATTATATCTACTGTAGTAGCTATCGTATGCTTATTACAGAATTGGATTCATAACTTTTTTCTTTGGATGATTGCAGTATTAGTAGTTGGTATATTACTTTTAATACCATTTATATTAATTGTTTATACGCGAATAGGAAAATATTATCAAAAGAAACAAGGAGGAGGAAAATAATGCAATATGATTTTAAAAAAATAGAAGAAAAATGGCAAAAATATTGGGCTGATAATAAAACTTTTGAAGCCAAAAATGGAAGCGAGAAAGAACCTTACTATGTATTAGTAGAGTTTCCTTATCCATCTGGATCAGGATTACATGTAGGTCACGTTAGAAGTTATACAGCACAAGATGCAATTGCTCGTATGAAAAGAATGCAGGGTATGAATGTTTTATTCCCAATGGGATGGGATGCTTTTGGAGCGCCTGCAGAACAATATGCGATAAAGAACCATATTCATCCTTAAGATGCTGTACCTGTAAATATTAAGACATTTAAAGGACAAATGCAAAAGTTAGGATTTTCTTTTGATTGG
>CAZRIC010000021.1:0-10444 GCA_964600095.1 uncultured Muribaculaceae bacterium | reverse complement strand
TGGAAGCATGGCAACATGTTGAGCTGACTAGTACTAATAGATCGAGGATTTAATCCTATTAGTTATTTATATAAATTTGAAAAGGGTCCACATTATCATGTTTTCAGGGAATTATTTCCCAATTAAATTTGTAACGATAGCAAAGAGGATACACCTGTTCCCATCTCGAACACAGAAGTTAAGCTCTTTCACGCCGAAGATAGTGTAAGCGAAAATAGGTAGTTGCAAATTTTTTTTTTGCTTTTTTTTAATGATTTACACTTTTGAACATAAGTAGATAGACAATTTTAAAATTATTGCAATAATAGTTTTTTTTTTGCTATAATATAAATAGGTGATTAGAAATGGAGTATAAGATTACAACTAATAGTGAATTAGAGACAATTGAGTTAGCGCAGAATTTTGAGTCAGAGAAATTTCCAAATATGATTATCTGTTTAAATGGTGAATTGGGAAGTGGAAAAACAATGTTTGTGAAAGGTATTGCTAATGCTTTAGGAATACAAGAAACTATAACTTCTCCGACATTTAATATCATAAAAGAGTACGATGGGGAGTTACCTTTATATCATTTAGATGTTTATCGTCTAGATGGTGAAACAAGTGGTATTGGAATTGAAGAATATTTTTCTAAAGGTGGTGTCGTTGTAATTGAATGGGCCGATACTATAAAAAGTATTTTACCTGAAGAAAGATTAGATATAAAGTTTAAAGTTGTTGGTGAAAATAAACGAGTTTTAGTGATAACACCATATGGACAAAAATACGAAGAGTTGTGTGAGGCGGTATTGTGAGAAGTTTATTTATAGACACTTCTTCCTTTTTTATGCATGTAGCAGTTGTGGAAGATAAAAAAGTTCTTTTTCATTTTGAGGAAGAAATAAAAAATGATATGGCCTCAAGAATTGTTCCTGTCATTGAGGAGGCTTTTCAAGATTTAGATTTTTCCATTAAAGATATTGATAAAATATTTGTAGTGAATGGTCCAGGTTCTTTTACTGGTATTAGAGTAGGTGTGACTGCTGCTAAAATGATTGCTTGGGCTTTGAAAAAAGATATTATTACAATATCTAGTTTAGAATTTTTAGCGACTACGCCTATTGAAAAAAAATATCATATACCTGCTATAGATGCAAGAAGAGGATATGTCTATGCTGGAGTCTATGATGCAGATTTGAATGTTATTTTAAAGGATCAATATATTTTATTTCAAGAACTTTATTCTTATTTTGATGAAGGAACTATTATTAGTCATGATAATTTAGAAAATAGTATTAGGCCAGAAGAAGACATTCTTAAAATTATAGAAAAGCATTGCAATGATACTTCTTTGAATCCACATGAAGTAAAGCCAAATTATTTAAAATTAACAGAGGCGGAGGAAAAAAAGATAGCAGGTGACGTATGATTAGAAAAGCAGTCCATGAAGATTTTCCTAAATTATGTGAATATTATAGAGAATTTGATGAATCTGGAGTAGACTTATTTAATAGTAGACCATTTTCAAATATGATGGTATATGAAGAAAATAATCATATAGAAGGCTTCATTAATTATAGTATTATTTATGATAGAGTTGAAATTGACTATATTTATGTTGATCAATTATATAGAAGAAAAAAAGTAGCTTCCAAATTGTTACAGTTTTGTATTGATGAAGCAATAAAATATGGATGTTCAAATATTACATTGGAAGTTAATGAAAATAATAAAGGTGGATTAGGACTTTATGAAAAGTTTAATTTTAAAAAAGCTGCTATGAGACCTAGATATTATCATGGGGAAGATGCCATATTAATGATAAGAGAGTTGATGTAAGTGAATGATGTATATATATTAGGAATAGAATCTAGTTGTGATGAAACAAGTGTGTCTATTGTAAAAAATGGTTGTGAAGAAATAGCTACAGTTGTTCTTTCACAAATAGATACTCATGCGAATTACGGAGGAGTAGTTCCAGAAATTGCTAGCCGTATGCATGTAGAAAGTATTACTATTGTCGTTGAAGAATGTTTAACTAGAGCACATATGACGATGGATGATATAACTGCTATAGCAGTTACTTATGGGCCAGGATTAATAGGTTCTTTATTAATAGGTGTTGTAGCAGCTTCTACTTTAGCATATCTTTTTCATAAACCACTAGTACCAGTGCATCATATTGCTGGGCATATTTATGCTAATAATTTAGAAAAGAAAATGCAGTTTCCTCTTCTTGCTTTAGTAGTAAGTGGTGGGCATACGGATTTAATATATATGAAAGACAATTATTGTTTTGAAAAAATTGGTGGAACTTTAGATGACGCAGTGGGAGAGGCTTATGATAAAGTGGCTCGTGTTGCAAGTATTCCATATCCAGGAGGGCCATTAGTCGATAAATTGTCTTATGAAGGGGTAGATTGCTACTCACTTCCTTTACCACTTGATGACAATAGCTATAATTTTAGTTTTAGTGGTTTAAAAAGTGCGGTTATCAATTTAGTTCATAATGAAGAGCAACGTGGTAATGAGGTTCGAAAAGCTGATTTAGCCTGTTCTTTTCAAACACGTGTAGTTGAAATTTTAACGAAAAAAACGATGCGAGCATTAAAAGAATATCAAGTTAATAATTTAATAGTAGCAGGTGGTGTAGCTGCTAATAGTGGTATTAGAAATAAATTAACAGAACTATGTCAAAAAGAAAATGTAAATTTGACATTTCCATCGTTAAAATATTGTACAGATAATGCTGCTATGATAGCTACTGCTGGATATTTTGCCTACAATTTAGGTAGAAGAGCGGGGTATGATTTAAAAGCTTTAGCGACTACTAAATTAAATTAAAGAGGTGATTTATGAAGTGCATTTTATTATGTGCAGGATATTCCATGGATGAGAATTTAAAATTAAAAGAAACGGCTACATCATTAGTTGAAATTCATGGAAAGCCACTTTTAAATTATACGATAGAAAATTTAGAGCATATTGATGAATTAAATGAAATATTAATTGTAACAAATGGTGTTTATTATTCTAAATTTTTGGAATGGAAAGAGAAATATTCTTTTCGTAAACCAATAAAAATTATTAATGATAATACCACTTCTAGTGAAGCCAAATTAGGTGCAATTGGGGATATTCGTTATACTATTAATTTTGAAAATATAGAAGAAGATATTTTTGTTTTAGCGGGAGATATTTATTTTGACTTTTCCTTTAGACATTTTGTAAAGTTTTATCATGAAAAGAATACTTCTGTTATTGCTGGTATGTCTTCATTAAATCAAGATGATTTGAGTAGATATGGTGTAATTGAGGAAAAAAACGGATTAGTAATTGGTATGGAAGAAAAATCTTTAAATCCTAAAGGAAACATGATTTCTTTAGCTGATTATATATATCCTAGAGATGTTCTTAGAGACTTTGAATACTATTTAAGTGAGGGAAATAAAACTACTTATCCAGGATATTTCGTTGAATATCTTTATAATATAAAACCAGTCTATGTCTATGAAATTGTTGGAAATTATTATGATGTGAAAAGTTTACAATCTATTCAGGAAATAGAAACAAAACTTGACAGCGCCATTTGACAATAAAGGTCATGTATGTTATTATAGCGTTAGAAAAGAGGGAGCTTTATGGCTGATACAAATCAAAATCAAAATCCACAACAAGGACAACCACAATCTAGTAATGATATTACAGAAGGTGTTGTAGGATTTTTCCGTACAATTAGTGGTACAAAAACTAAAATTGTTTACACAAATATATTTACAGGGGAGATTAAGGTAAAATCAAGAGGGATATTTTTTAATTTTCCATGGAAAAGTCGCCCTGTAAGAATTTCATTGGATCAACATAAAATAGATACTGTATGTGGAAGAACTACTACTCTTGGAACAGGAGGAAATACTGTTGGACCAGAGATAGATTATGATACAGATTATTTTGTCAAAATCGTAGATCCTGGAAAGTTTATGGATGTTGCTTATTCTACTTCTCCAGAGCAAATTAAAAAGAATATAGGAGATATTTTAGATCAAAAAATTCAAGATTATATAAGAAGTCACGAATATGATACTCTTATTCGTCAAAGCTCAATTGATTTTATGGACGAAATAGGAAAAAGAACAAATACTGGTGCTTTTCCAACAGGTACCTTGAATCAAGAATTGTTGGAGCACTATGGTATGGAAGTGTCTAAAATTACTTTTAAAGTTAGACCACCAAAAGAGTTACTTGAGGAAGCAACAAAAGCAAAACAAGCAGAACTTGCAACTAAAACAGCTGAAAACGAAAGAAAAAGAAGAGAAATAGAAGCTCAAGCTGATGCTGATGTAACAAGAATTAAAGCAGCAGCAGTAGCAGAACAGGAAAGATTAAAGGGAGAAGCTATAGCAAAAAATATTGCTAGTTGGATTGCTGCAGGTATGACAAATGAACAAATTGCTAGTCAACTTGTAAATCATGAATTAGTAAATGGTGTAAATCCTAATACAATAGTACTAGCTAGCTCTGCTGTACAACAGAATGGTTCTGTACCGGGACAAAATGCTGCGTTTGATATGACTACTATGTTACAATTATTCAGTAAAATGTTACAACAGCAACAAGCATCTCAGCAACAAACTGTTCAACAGCAACCATCACAACAACAACCTGTTCAACAACAGCAAGCTCCAGAAGATGCTGATTGGGCATCTCAGCCAGATACTGAATATTTAACAGCTGAAGATAGCGCTAAGTTAGCAGCAGAGCGTAAAACAACAATAGTTCCTGGTGGTAGATATCATATTCTTCATTTAAACGATGAGGAAAGAACAAGATATTGTGTAGCAGCAGATAAAGGAAAAACAAAATAGGGAACGTAAGTTCCTTTTTTTATGCTTTCACGAAAATCATTAGTTGGAATATACTATGTTGTGAAGGGGGAAGAAAATGAGAAAAATAGTAATTCCAATTATTTGTATATTTTTATTGGTATCTATTTTTGTATTAGAAGCATTTACTAAAAGTTCAAATAATAAGAATTTAGAAAAAGTAAAAGTTGCCGAAGTAACTCATAGTATTTTTTATACACCAATGTATATTGCTGATGCGATGGGATATTTTGAAGAAGAAGGATTAGATGTTGAAATTATATTAACAAGTGGAGCTAATAATGTAGCCGCAGCAGTTATGAGTAAAGATGTACAGATAGGTTTCTGTGGGAGTGAACAAACTCTTTATATTTATAATGAAGGAGCAAAAGATTATTTAATAAATTTTGCCGGTATGACAAAACGTGATGGAAGCTTTTTAGTTTCTAGAAAGCCAATTGAAAATTTTGATTTGAAAAAACTTGGTGGTGTTATTTTAGGAGGAAGGCAAGGAGGAATGCCTGCTATGACTTTAAATTATACATTACATGAGAATGATGTTGATTCTTTAAAAGTTGATACTAGTGTTGATTTTGCTTCTTTATCTGGAGCATTTATTAGTGGTCAAGGTGATTTTGTAACTTTGTTTGAGCCAAATGCATTAAGTTTAGAAAAGGAAGGTTTTGGTTATGTAGTTGCTTCTATAGGAGAATTAGGAGGAGAAGTTCCTTATACTTCTTTTAATGCTTTAAAAAGTTATATAGAAGAAAATCCAAAGACGATAGAAAAGTTTTCAAAGGCAATTCAAAAAGGGTTGGATTATACATTTGAACATTCTTCACAAGAACTATCTAAATTATTAGTAGATTATTTTCCTGATATTACTTTAAATGATATTGAAGCAACTGTAGAACGTTATAAAAAAAGTGATTCTTGGTATAAGACAACTTATATAACAGAAACAGGTTATAATCATATGCAAGAGATAGTAGATTATAATGGTTTCTTAACTAAAAAAGTAGATTATTCTATTTTGGTAGATAATACGTATAATCATGAAAAATAGTATATTACATATACAAGATTTACGAAAAACGTATTATACAGTTGAAAAAGAAACTTTAGCAGTAGATAATTTTTCCATGAACTTAACAGAAGGAGATTTTGTAGCTATTGTTGGCCCATCGGGATGTGGAAAGTCAACAATTCTATCTATACTTTGTGGTTTAGAAGAACAAACTAGTGGTGAAATTCAATATGGTGGTAAGAAAATTGGCTATATGTTACAAACAGATGCTTTATTTGATTGGTTAACTATTTTAGATAATTGTTTGTTGGGATTAAAAATTAAGAAAGAATTAACAGAAGAGAAGAAAGAATATGTAATTACTTTATTAAAAAAATATGGTTTGGGGGATTTTATAAATAGCTTTCCTAAACATTTATCAGGGGGAATGAGGCAGAGAGTAGCTTTAATTCGAACATTGGCAACCAAACCAGAAATTCTTTTAATGGATGAACCCTTTAGTGCTTTAGACTATCAATCTAGATTAGTTATTTCAGATGATATTTTTAAAATATTAAAGGCAGAGAAAAAAAGCTTAATAATGGTAACTCACGATATAGCGGAGGCTGTTTCAATTTGTAATAAAGTAATTGTATTATCTGAAAGACCTTGTGTTGTTAAGAAAGTTTTTGATATTCATTTTAAAAATCCATCCACACCAATAGAAAATAGGAAAGCAGAAGAATTTTCCGATTATTATGATCAAATATGGAAGGAAATTGATTATGAGCAAGGAACATGAGCTTTATTTAAAAAAAATAAAAAGGAAAAAATTTACTATTCTTTTTTTTCAAATTTTCTTGTTTTTTCTTTTTATAGGAATATGGCAAATTGCAGCTGATAAAGGTATTATAAATGACTTTATTATGTCCAGTCCAATACGTGTCATTCATACAATAAAGTCTTTATATGAACAAGGTACTCTATTTCATCATATTTGGATAACAACTTATGAAACGATTATTAGTTTTCTACTAAGTACTTTTATTGGCTTATTTATAGCTACTTTGCTTTGGTGGTTTAATAATTTAGCAAAAGTGTTAGAACCATATTTTACTGTTTTGAATAGTCTTCCGAAAGTAGCATTAGGGCCTATTATTTTAATATGGTGTGGCGCTAATAGGACTTCTATTATTTTTATGGCAATGTTAGTTTCTGTAGTAGTTGCTATATTAAATATTTACCAAGGTTTTTGTAATGTGGATGATCAAAAGAGTAAGCTTTTAAAATCTTTTGGGGCAAGTAAATGGCAAATTTGTTTTTATTTAGTATTTCCAAATAATTTTAAAAATATTATTAGTACTTTAAAATTAAATATTAGTATGTGTTTAATTGGAGTAATTATGGGAGAGTTTTTAGTATCAAAGGAAGGCATTGGTTATTTAATTATGTACGGCTCTCAAGTATTTAATTTAAACCTAGTAATGTGTGGAATTGTTTTACTGTCTCTTTTAGCTACTTCTCTTTATGTGATTGTTAGTTGGATAGAAAAATTATATATTTCTAAAAGACCATAAAAAAGGATAATTCCTTTTTTTATTTCTGGCGCAAAATAAAAATAGTTCTAGAAACTATTTTGAGTAAAAGTTATTTTTCTTTTATTCTTTTCTGTTTAAATAAATTTATTTTTTTATATAATAGCTTTTTGGATCATCTTTACTTTTTACTTGCTGGCTTAATTCAAAAGTGTCTTTTAGTATCATATATTCTTCATTAGTTGGCATTACTATTACTTTAAAGTTAGAATTTTCAGTAGATATAATTCCACTTTTTCTTTCTTTAAATCCTGCGATACTGTTATTGGCAGTTTCATCTAACTCTACATCTAATGCATTAGAAATAGAATTTATGATATCCGCTCTTAAAGATATTGCATTTTCGCCAATTCCAGCAGTGAATACGATAGCATCTAACTTTCCATTTAATTCTACAAAGTATTGAGCAATATAATTAATAATTGATTTTTTCATCATTTTAATTGCTAATTGTGCCATTTCATCTCCACTATTTGCTAAAGCCTCTACATCTCTAAAATCATTTTTTCCTGCAATTCCAAATAGTCCACTTTTTTTGTTTAATATTTGTGTTACTTCTTCTACAGATAAATGTTTTTCTTTGCAGATGTATTCTATAATGGAGCTATCAATATTTCCACATCTAGTTCCCATTACAAGACCATCTAGTGGTGTTAAACCCATAGTAGTATTATGGCATTTACCGTCTTTTACACAACATATACTAGCTCCACTACCAATATGGCAAATAATTAGATTAACATCTTTTTTTTGAAAATATTCTTGCATACTTTCCGTAATATATTTATGGCTAGTACCATGGAAACCATATTTTCTAACTCCATTTTCTTTATACCAATCTAAAGGTATTGCATACATAAAGTTTTCTTTCGGCATAGTTTGATGGAAAGCAGTATCGAAAACAGCAATTTGTGGTACATCAGGCATTAGTTTTTTCATACTTTCAATTCCTGCAATTTCTCCAGGATGATGTAATGGGCCTAATTTTGTTAAGGATTTTATATTCTCTAAAACTTTATCATCTATGATAACAGAATTTGAGTATAATTCTCCACCATGCAATACACGATGTCCAATTCCTTGAATTTCATTAATACTTTCGATAAATTTTTTTTCTAATAATTCAGAAAACATTGATTGAAGCGCTTCTGTATGATTATCAATTGGTTTTCTTTTTTCTTCTTTTTTATCGTTCCATTTTATTGTGTAAAAACTGTCTTCATTGCCAATTTTTTCCACATAGCCATTTACTAATAATGTTCCTTCAGGCATGACATATAAAGCAAACTTTAAAGATGAACTTCCAGCATTAATTACTAGAAATTTCCCACTCATTTTTTCACCTCCTTACTAATAGTTATCTATTATATAGGAAAGTATAGGAAAGTGCAAATTAGGGATTATAAAAAAGGATCAAGCATGATCCTTTTTTGTTCTATTTTGAAAATTAATTTCAATTACTTTTGTTTTATTTTTACTTCTTTTTGTTTCTTCACTATCCTCATTCATAGTTTTATCACTTAAAGTATCTTGCATGATTTTTTTAACAGCAGAATAATGTCTAAATTCATCAAAGCTCATATTTCTTTTATCAAATGTAATTTCTTTCAATATAGTATCAATATCTTCTGTATTCATGATATCATACATCTTTATTTGGGGTAGAATTCCTAATTCGTTTCCAATATAGTATAATAAATCATCTTCTAAGAATTCACTTTCTCCATTTTCTATTATGTATTCATGGACTCTTTCAAATAGAAGTTGAAATTTTAACCATTCTTGTTTTTTTGCAAATTGTTCCCAATTAGTAATGATATCTCTTATTTCTTCTTTTAATTTTGCTAGTAAATGAGGACGTACTTTGATAAAGTTAGCTAATGAAATATCATAAGTACTAATAAAATTGATTAAGAATGAATTCATTCTGTCAAATGGAATATCTTCTGGATTTTTCCATCTTTGATGAATGATTTGGGCAAATTGATTATCCTGTATAGTTGGGATAGTATCTATTAATTTTTCAGCAAAATATTCTAGCATAATATCGCTATTTTCTTCATCACTTTGAAGAAATATAAAACCCATTCCAACTGAAGCATTGGGACATTTTCTTTTGCATTCTTGTATTAATTGTTGTGCTTTTAAAAAAGCTATATTAGCGATAATATAATATTGCATAAAGCGATCTTTATCATTATTTTTAGTTATTTTGCACATTAGAATTGCTAATTCGTTTCTATCACTTTCGTCTGCTATTTTTAGATATTCTTCAGCAATTTTTTCAATAAAGTTTGAATCATTTCTAAATTTACAAATGATAAATTTAATAAATTCAAAATCTGTTTGTAATCTTGAAGAACATAGTTGAAACATGTTTTTATCATTAGAATAATTGATTACTTTTTGCATAAAGCTAAAGTCATCTTCTAACTCTTCAATCGTTATGCCTTCAATATCATTTCCACGAATATAATCGATAACTATTTTATCAGTATACTTTTTCATATTTTTCCCCTTACTTAAGTTCTATGTATTTTAAACTTACTTTGTCTTTTTGTCAAATTAAAGGAAAGGTTGAAATTTTTATTTCTCTTTATGTTATAATAGAAAAAGGAAGTGGGTAGATAACATGCTTGAAAATTTAAATGAACAACAAAAAGAGGCTATTCAAACAACAGAAGGACCACTATTAGTAATTGCAGGTGCTGGAAGTGGGAAAACGAGAGTACTTACTACTAGAATTGCTTATTTAATTGAAGAAATGGGAATAGATCCTTCCAATATTTTAGCAATTACTTTTACGAATAAGGCAGCTAAAGAAATGAGGGATAGAGTTTGTTCTATGTTAGGCCCTATTGCGTATGGCATACAGATATCTACCTTTCATTCTTTTGGACTTACTTTGATAAAAGAAAATTATTCTTTATTAGGTTATAAGAAAGAATTTACTATTTTAGATAGTGATGATTCTTTATCTATCATAAAAAAAATATTAAAAG
>CAZRIC010000020.1:0-10629 GCA_964600095.1 uncultured Muribaculaceae bacterium | reverse complement strand
CAGATAGGTAAATTTCTGTTAATTTCTTCTATCCCATAATCTTGATAATGTGTTGGAGAAAAATTAGGTCTTGAAGAAATTGCCAAAATGGCACCTGTATTAGGATCCATAGCCAGTCCAAAGGCTTGCTCAGCATGGTACATAGAAATAGCATTATCTAGCTCTCTTTCTAATGCTTCTTGTAGTTCAAAATCAATTGTTAAAGTCATGTTTACGCCATCTTGAGGTTTCTCATAAATTTGACTTAATTCTAACTTATTTCCTTTCGCATCACTAAAATATTTAATCGCTCCATAACTTCCTGTTAAATATTTATCATAAATAAGTTCTAAACCACTTAAGCCCTGATTATCAATTCCAACAAAACCTAAAGTATGGGATAAATAAGTATCGTAAGGGTATTCCCTTTTAGATTCTTTTACAAGATAGACTCCTGGTAATTTTAAAGCAGATATTTTATCAGCAATATCATTTGATAATCTTCTACCTTCCGGGTGAACTCTTTCAATAGAGGTTTTCTTAGATACATGAGAATACATATCGTCATAAGAAACATTTAAAATACCCGCTAAAGCTTTAGCAGTAGATTCTTTATCTTCTATTTGATTTGGAATTAATACTAAAGAAGTCGTTGTAATGTTACCTGCTAAAACAATTCCATTTCGATCATAAATGATTCCACGATTCGCTTCTAATGGCAAATTCCTGCTCCATAATCCTGTTGCATAATTATTTAATTTATCATAACTAATTACTTGAATATAAAATACTTTTGCAATAATGACAACAAATAATAGAATAAGAACAACTAAAACGAATTTCATACGAGCATTCATCTTTTTGATAAACATAGAATCACCAATTTATTATATGAAAAAAAGTGTTAAAAAACACTCATTTTCTTCTTCCTTCCATATCATTTATGGAAATAGATCTTAAATAATCCCATTCATTTTTACTATTCTGAAGATGGGTTTCCATTAAATTCATCCTGTTTGTAGTATCTATTCGATAGCATTTTGTCTTTACAAGAACAATACCAATTCCCATATTTTTAGCGCTGATTACATCATTATCAGTAATGGTATCGTAACAGTAGATTCCTAATAATTCTGGCCCTTTCAAAGAAGCTTGTAATTCATCGGACTTTTTTTCATGATTTGGAAGAGCAAGAAGGATTTCATTATAACTTGTACTTTTTCCAACTAATTCTTTTGGAGTAAGCAGTTCATAAATACGAGGAGTAGCGATATCTAGTCCTCTTTCATAAAGAGTATAAGAATCTACTGGATAAGTGTGAATGATTTGACTTTTAGGAATACTTTTATAAATAAAAGTATACATTTCTCTTGGATTATGAAACGTATCCAATTTATTAGATCCATCTAAAGAGAATGAACCTCCATCCCCAACATAAGTATGATAATCACTACTTAAAACTTTATTTTTAGAAGTATGACTACATTTTACCAAAGCATAGAACTCATCACCTTCTAAAACATAAATAGGAACTCCTGCTTTACTAGATAGCTTTTCATCTTTATACTTTTGGATAGAACTTTCTGTAAGCATTGCTTTTTCAATTAAAGAAGCTTGTTTATCTTTAGCGCCTCTAAAGTGATCATAATATTCTTCTACCATAGAATGTGCCTTCAAATGAGCATGTAACTTTAACAATTCTTTATAAGGTAAATCATCTAACGCTAATAACTTAGAATAAGTTTCTATTTCCTCAGAGGATAATGTTCTACCTTCTCCATCTTGAAAATGAAGCAACTGTTTTAAATCTAAAAAGAAGTTATAAGGAATCTCTTCAAAATGATAATCAATTACCATATTAGTAAGCTGTAAATGGCTCTCCCGTTGAAAAAATATTTTTAATCCTTCTCTATCATTATTCCTACAAAAGTTTATTATCTTCTCTCTAATATAATACTCTTCAGACGATTTACCATAAAAAGGAATAAGAAGTTCATCTAACAAATCAATCATGTCTGCATTAATACTCATTCTGCTACAGATTTTTTGATACCATTGAAGATAACATTCTAGCATCTCTTCCTTTTCATCATAACTAGTAATCACTGCATCATAGAACTCTTTTCTTTTTGCTTCTATTTCATCAGTATCATTCGATTGTTTCAATGCCTTTATTAAATAACGATAATCTTTAACATTTCTGAATGTAGTTATTTTATCAATACAAGATTTTTTCGAAAGAAAATAACTTGGAATGCAAGTTCCTTTAGATGCGATAGAATATAATTCTGCAAAAGAAAATTCACTTATAGAAGAAATTCTTAAATCTGTAGAAAAGATGTATTCTACAGCCTCTTTTGTTCCTTTCACTAAAAATTCTTTTACCATGTCTAGAGGAAAAGTAATTTCTTTCAATACTTCTACTTGTGCTTTTGCATTTAATTTTAAAAATAAAGTATCTTCTTTATCTGGATTATGTATTTCTAAGTAATGGAGAAAAAAAACTGCCTCTTTTCCATCTATACTACTAAAAAGATGATTCAATCCCTCCCAATGCGCTAAAAGCAACTCACAGAAAATATCAGACTGAAAAACATAAGGGCTAGAAATTCCACAAGTAATAATCGCATTTAGTTTAGTCTCTAAATCCGTTGTATTCTTTAATATTTCAATACCTTCTTCATCCAAAAGATTAAAAAGTATTTCAGAAGATGAATCTTGTACAAACCAAACAAAATCATATTTGCTAAAACCATCTATTAGCTTTTTCTTAATAGAAAGATCCTTCAATAAGGAAAGATCATTTGCACTATAAATATAATTTTTTAAAGATTCATAATCCATATTGAGACAATCTTCTAAAGATTTTGAAAAATTCATTGATTCATAACTCTTTGTGGTAATCGGGCTATCATCCCAACTATCAATCAAAAAATCTCCCCATCCTCCATCATTTATCATACGATTACCTCCTAAATTCATTTTAACATTAAAATTTTTTTCTATCAATAAAAAGAACGACATTCATCGCCCTAATCTTTTATTGAGAATTTTCTTTCCTTAAGTTTTCTTCCATTAAATGTTTTACTTCCTCATAAAGTTTTTTATTAGCTGTTTCTAAATCCATATCTCCTACTTGAAAGGGTTCTCCAAAACGCATACATAGATTTTTACTTCTAAATTTATAATCACCTGTTATTCCAAAAGGAACAATAGTTGCGCCTGTTTTCTTAGCCATAGATACAGTACCATACTTAAACGGTAATAGGAAAGCATCTGTTTTATTTCTAGTTCCCTCTGGAAATAAACCAATAGCTCCATCTTCTCTTAATACTTCTAAAGCAGATGAGGTTGCAGCATCGTCCTTTTTACTTCTATCTACAGGAATGCAGCCAACCATTTTAAAGAACCATCTCATTTTACCATCAAAGTATTCTTTTTTAGCCATATAGTGAATTACTCGTTTAGTCGAAATAATAGCTAAACATTGATCATATAAATGTTTATGATTACCAACTATTAAAATAGGTCCCTCCTTTGGTATTTTTTCTTTACCAATAACTCTTGGACGATAATAAAATTTAAAAATGGGACCTAATATAGGCTTTAAAAGACGATAAGCAAATACCCCTTTACTCTTCTTCATGACTTTCTTCCTCTAACTGCTTATAATTAATTTTACCTAATAGTGTTGTTGGCAAAGATTTTCTGAATTCGTATTCGTATGGAAGAGAGTAAGTAGCCATATTTTTTTCACAGTGTTCCTTAATACTTTTACGAGTAGACCAAGAATCACTATAACCTTCTTCCAATACAATGTAAGCTTTTGCTACTTGTACTTTATATTTATGGGGAATTCCAATGACAGTACATTTTAATACCGCAGGGTGTTTTTCAATAATTTCTTCCATATGACTTGGATATAAATTATAACCAGAAGAAACGATAATTCTTTTTAGACGTTGATCAAAATAAAGAATTCCATCCTCATCCATATGTCCTCCATCACCTGTATGAAGCCATATTTTCTTATCTTTATGGATTTGTAAAACTTCATTCGTTTCTTTTTTATTATTTAAATATCCCATCATAACTGTTGGACCAGAAACACATATTTCCCCTGTTTCTCCTAAAGGTACTTCTTCTTGTGTACCTGGTATTACAATTTTAAAGTCATTTCCTGGGAATGGTATGCCAATACTTCCTGCCTTATATCCTTTTCCATAAGAAAGAGAAATAGCTGCCAATGCTTCTGTCATACCATATCCTTGTAATACTTTTACATCTGCATTATGCTTTTTCAAAAATTTATTTAAACGTTTAGTAAGAGAAGGACTTAAAGTATCTCCACCACTAATCATATATTTAATATAGGATAAATCTACTTTCTCCATTCTTGTATTTCCAAGTAATCCCTCAAATAAAGTTGGGACACCCATAATAGCACTAGGTCTATTTTTTGTAATTAATTTATCAAACGTCTTAGCGCTAAACTGTGGTATTAAGATAAGTTTAGCACCCAATCCTAACGCAGCATGCATGGAAACTCCTAAGCCAAATCCATGAAAGTTAGGCATAATGACTAACACACCATCCTTTGGGCCAATATTTTTAAATACAACTCTTGCTTGTACTGCTAAAGCATTAAAGTTACCATTAGAAAGTAATATTCCTTTAGGATTTCCAGTAGTACCACCGCTATGTAAAATAATAGCAGCATCCTCTTTTCCTCTTCTTACTCCTGGATTCTTTGCCTGTCTATAACTTCTTAGTAAAAAATCATTCCAGTAAATATATTGATCATTTGCTCTTGGCTTTTTTATTTTATACCCCTGTGTAAAAGTATACCCTAAACTAATAAAAAATGGCATAGAATCTTTAGCAGATACAACGATTGTCTTCTTTACTTTCGTTTTATCTATAATATTTTTTACCTTTACATAGCAAACATCAATCATAATTAACATTTTACTATTTGTACTTACTAAGTAATTTTTAATTTCCTCCTCCCCAGATAAGGGATGAATCATATTGGCAATAGCCCCTATTTTATTAATAGCATAAACAGCAATTAAAGCTTCTGGTGTATTTGGCATACAAACCGTTACAACATCCCCAGTAGATATTTCTTCTGATTGAAAAGCACGAGCGCATTTATCAATTAATTCTACTAAATGATGATAAGAAATAGTTTTTCCGAAATAATCAATTGCTATTTCTTTTTCATATCTTTTAGAACATTCTACCAATAATTCATACATTGAAATGTTTGGTATTTCCTGATGTAGTTCTTCTTTTGTATAATATTTTTCCCATGGTTTTTTCTTAAAAAAGCGATCTAATATACTCATTTTTCCTCCTTGTACTTTCTTAGTACGATTGAAACTTTATTTCTCAGTTTATCATTTTCTATTTCTAAATTTTGTGTTAAATGATAGTTTTCTAAAAATTGGACATGAATACTTTTTCTAAAAGGATGATAAGAGCCTGTTATCACAAAGGGAACAAGAGTTGCATTTGTCTCATGAGCCATTTTAACAGCTCCAAATTTAAACGGCATTGTGATATCCTCTGTCTTATTAATTGTCCCTTCTGGAAAAATCCCTACTACTTTTTTTTCGTTTAACAAACTAATTGCTTTTTCTAAAGAGGCAGGATCTTTTTTGCTACGATCTACTGGAATGATTCCCATACCTTTAAAAAGAAATTTTTTAATTCCTTTTATCAAAGAATTTTTGGCCATAAAATGAATAGTTCTAGAAGTAGCAGATATCAATAATAAACAATCAAAGTTATTCGTATGATTTCCCGCTAATACAACGCTTCCCTCTTTTGGAATATTTTCTATTCCCTCAAAAGTAGGCCGATAAATAACCTTAAAAAGGAAAGAAATAATTGGTCTTACCATACGATAAAATTTTGGTTCTTCCATACTTTCACATCCTATTATTATTTTATCATATTTTTCCCTATTATCACAAAAAAAGAGGACTTACCTCTTAATTTTGCAAATGGGATCTTCCTTTTTTTCCTCTTCTACTAGAGATTTTCTAATGTCTCGAAGAGCTTTCAAATCTTTACTTGTTTGAGAAATCGTTTTTTCCCCTAACTTTTTTTCTTTTTGATTTTCTGATTCCGCTTCACTTTCTTCATTCAAAACAGGAATCTTTGTTTCTACTAATTTTTGATTAGATTCTAACAGTTCTTTATAATTTCTATGATAACTAGCAGTCGTAACAATTTGAAGAATCGTAGTAGATGCGAATAAGGTATTAAAAATAGCTTGAACTGGGACTTTTGAAGTTATCAAAGAACAACCTAGTAGTGGAAATAAAAAAGCGGTCTTTATCTTACCAATAGTAAGAGATTTTGCTTCTATTCCCCTCATTTTCGCATTTACATTAATGCCAGCAATACATGCTTCTAAAGAAAAATTAATTAAAAGAATGGGATTTAAAATACTGGCTGCTAATAATAAAGTTCCTGCAAATACTTTATCAGAAAAAGCATCTAAATCTTTTCCTAATTTACTAGTAAGGTGAAACTTTCGTGCAATAAAGCCATCTAACATATCTGTAATAGAAAAAGTAATAACAGAACCAACTACAAAGGGAATATTGCCTAAAAAAGCAGCAGGTAATATAAATAATGGTGCAAATAGTCGCATAGATGTTAAAATATTAGGAATTTGCTTAATTCTTCTTCCTTTCGTCTTTAAATCTATTATTGCCTCCTTTATTTCTTGTTTGTAATTTTCCCATTCCTTTTTAAACATAAATAACCCCCTAAATATGGCAATTATTCTATACTATATTCTAGTAATTGTCAATTTAGTCATAAAAAAATAAGAAAATAAATTTCTTATCTATATCTATTTCCAGTAGACGTAATTTGATTATCAGAGTAATTAGTAGAACCATTAGAACGAAAACTTAAATAACTATTATTTCTAACTCCTCCTAAAGCATCTTTTACAGCCACTTTTACCTCTTCAGGAGCATTTCCATTAATATAATTCTTATAATAACCTTCTTGATAAACAACAAATTGATTAGGAGCAGTTGCTTGACTTACTGGATTTTCTCCATGAGAATAAACCCAATTAGAGGCTTCACAACGATTCAAAATAACAGAAATAACAGCTAATGCGTCATCATAAGACTTATCACATTCAGCTGCTGTTATAGCGGTTAATAAATCTACATCTGCATCATCTAATGAAAATGTTTTATTTCCAGTAGTAACAACAAATCCCTTTTCCTCTAAATTATTGTATTTGCTGATATCAATTTCATTTTCAACATTTTGTCTTTCTAAATAATGACGATATTCTGGAGTATCCAATATTGCACCATTTTCGGTCATTTCCGGTTGCATTTCTTCTACTTCTGGAATTATGGTTTGCCCTGCTTGCTGAGAAATTGGAACTTCTACTTGTTCTACCTCTTCTTGATTACGGATTAAAAGTTCTTGCCCTGGAATTAAAGTCTCAGGATTTTCACCAAGCAACGCCCTATTATCTGCATAGATAATTTCTGCACGAACTCCAAGTTTTCTTGCAATACTTGCAATAGTATCACCACTATTTACAATATATGAAAAAGGAGAGCTATAACTATTTCTACTTGCCATAGTAGTAACCCCAATGTTCGAAATTCTACTAGAAAGGCTTCCTTTTACAGAAAGAACTTTATTACTAGTCTGATATCTACTTACACGTCTTCCGCCACCACTATTAAAATCTGCTCCTACACTCATAAACTAACCTCCAAAATTTTTTAAATTTGTCTATTATAATTTACAATTTTATTAACACGCATATTGCCCCAAGTTCCTAAACTAAATTCGTTTCTTGTATTAACGACAGTTTCCCACTCAATAACATCTATGCAACGATTTCCTCCTGCTAATGCATGTCCCCATTCAGTATAGTTGGAATCCCCTGGATTTTTCGTATCAGCTATGATAGCAGGAATAACTTGCCCATCATCTAAAATAATGTCAATATTGTCTCCTACTTGACCAAATTTTTTAGTTACTGCAACTAAATATTTACCGTTTAAAGTCGCTAAACCATTCGAACTTTGACTACCTGCTGAAACCCATTGATTAAAAACTTCTCCCTGAGCATACACCCAATGAAAACCTGTATATTTTGTAAAACTCTTTGTTAAACCATTTTGATGAACAGCCATTGGGATTTCTACCGCAGAACCTACAGAAGTATTTCCTGGTGCTGCAGGACCAACATTTGCACTAAAAAATTGCTGTTGAGCTGACCTTTCTATTACTTGTGGTTGTGAAGTTGGTTGCGGAACTGGTTGCACTGTCTGAGCAGGTTGCTGCGGAACTTGTGATGTTTGAGGTTGTGTTGCTACTAGCTGCTTCTCTGAAGCTTGGGCAGGTACACTTTGTTCACGAATAACAAGCTCTTGCCCAGGATATATCATGTTAGGATTACTTCCTATTAAATCCTTATTATCTTGATATAACTGTTCTACACTAATTCCATGTCTTCTAGCAATACCTCCTAACGTATCTCCTGATTTCACCACATAACTCGTAGAAGTTGCTTCATAATGTTCTTGAACATTGGTAGTTGCAGTAGAAAAATTATTTCCATTTCCAAAAGTATTATTAGAAGAACCTGCCTGATAACGCTTTCCACCACCATAAATATATAAATCACTATCAAAAATACTACGTACACCCATAAATATCTCCTAAATTTCTTATTAAGAATAACAATTACCAATTGACTGCAATATCAACTTGTTGCTGATTTTCGTAAATAAATGTTCCAGTATCACATACCATAGCTGTTCCAAGAGAAGTTTCAAGAATAGTTCCTCTTGGACGAATACTTAAATCAGCAGCAACCATAATATACGGTCCTAACATTTTCGCTCCATCATCACGAACCCAATAAGGGTATTCTTCTTCACTATATCCCATGCCCCGCATAATATTAACTACACCATTCATTTTTAAATTATAATAAGTTTCTTTTCCAGATGGGCCATTAAATACTCCACCAGACCTTGTAAGATGTCCATTCGGTGAAGGACCTGATACTGTAGTAGTAGGTACTGGAGCATCCTCGATAACCACCGCTTCTGGTTCTGGTTCTTTTTCTACAACCATTGTCTCTGAAACAGGAGCAGGAGAGGCTATTACTGGCTGAACATATTGCACAGACTGCGCAACTTGTTCTTCCTCCTTGTTACGGATAATAAGTTCTTGTCCTGGATATATTAAATTAGGATTATTCCCTATTAGCTCTTTATTATCCTGATATAATTCTTCTACACTAATTCCATATCTCTTAGCAATAGAAGATAACGTATCTCCACTTTTTACAACATAACTAGTGGAAGTTGCTTCATAATGCTCATAATCTGAAGTAGGAATAGGCATTGGTTCAAAAGAAGTACCATGATTTAAAGCAAAACCTTGTCCGCCTGTTTGATAACGATTATTTCCTGCACCAGAACGTATATCACCTGAAAAAACTGACTGTACACTCATAATTACCTCCACTCACTATTCTAAATTATACTTATTACTTAAAGTTACTTGAACAAGAGAACTACCATCTAATATGGAGCCTGCTTTAATATTCTGCTCTTTAACATATCCATATCCAGTTATCTCATAAGGGACATTCAATAATTTCATATAAGTCTCAAACTCATTTTTAGACCAACCAATCACTTTTTCTAATTTTTTAGTATTTCCATTTGTCACTAGGAAGATCTTGTCTCCTGTCATAACATTTGCGCCTTTTTGAGGATATTGATTTACAATTGTCTTCCCATCTCCTATAACAATTACTTTTAATCCGTCCTTAGTAAGATTTGGTTTTACTATATCAATATCCTCATTTATATAAGAAGAAAGTTGATAAGTTTCTACTTCTGTCTCTACTGGAGCATCTGTATGAATATTTTTATATTTTGCTATATTACGTACAACAGACTTTACATAAGGAGATAAAACATTTCCCCAATAATTAGATGGTTTTTTCATAACTGCATATAGAATAATTTCTGGTTCATCTTTTGGATACATGCCAGAAAAAGAAATAAGATAATTTCCATTACCAGTTAAATAATGCCCATTTTCAAAAATTTGGGCAGTACCAGTTTTTCCAATTAAATCAAAACCTTCTATAGCATAAGTATGTCCTGGTGTCCATGTATTATTAATTGCCCCATACATTAATTCTTTCATTTTAGCGACGGTTTCTTTCTTAACAATTTGTTCACTTCTTTGAATTTTCATTTCCGTTACTTCACCAGTATTATTATTGACAATCTTTTTAATAATATGTGGTTTTAACATAACACCATCATTAGCAATAATCGTTAAAGCTTGAAGTTGCTGGATAGCTGTTGTTGCAAGACCTTGTCCAAAACTTGGAGATAGCCAGTCTACCTCAATTTCACCATTAAAATTTAAATAACCTGTTGCTTCCCCACTTAATTCAATACCTGTTTTCTCTCCAAAACCATAACTTCTAAAACAATCTTTTAATTTACCATCCGTTAGATAATCTTTTGCAACATACATAGTTCCTACATTACTAGAATATTGATATCCTCTATCATAAGATACCATTCCCCAACCAGCTGGTTTCCAGTCACTAAC
>CAZRIC010000019.1:0-10655 GCA_964600095.1 uncultured Muribaculaceae bacterium | reverse complement strand
ACTCTATTCAAAAACATTTCTATTTACCTGAACCTCAAACTGATTTTATTTTTTCTATTATTAGTGAAGAATTTGGATTTGTTGGAATATTGATTGTTGCTACTTTATTTTTAACAATTATTATAACAGGATTTCGAATTGCTTATCGTTCCCATGACCTATTTGGAAAATATTTATGTTTTGGAATTATGTTTTGCTTTTCTTTTCAAACCATTATGAACCTAATGGTAGTAGTGGGACTAATTCCAGTAACAGGTGTTACTTTACCATTTCTTTCTTACGGTGGATCTAGTTTACTAATTACGATGTGTAGTATGGGAGTAGTATTAAATATTAGTAGATATGATAGGTAATTTATTCTTGTTATTTTTTCGATTTAATGTTAAAATTTATTAAGAGAATAGGGAGTATGATGAATATGAAAAAAAATATTAAAACAATTCAAAAATTAATTTTAGTGATAATAGTAATAACAGTTTTCTTTTTTTCTTCTCTTGATAGTTTTCAGGTTTCTGCAAGTAACAATCAAATAAAGTCAAGCGATGAAATTATTTCAGATAGTGTTGTTATTCCAGATAAATTTAATACTGGGCCTAAAGGAAAATTAGAAGTAATGCCAGAGGAGACTGTGAAAGGTGATAAAGAGGGAAATATTACTTTTACTTGGCGTGGAGATTATTATTCTGTTAATATAGCTACTATCAAAAGTGAAGTAGTTGTGATTGAAAATAAAGAATTTAGTCATCGTATTAGTTTTATAAATGAAGGCGGAATTAATAAGAAAATTATTTTTAGAAATTGTAAATTTAAATCTGTAGCGGTTGGAAGAGTAGGATTTGAAGATTGGGAAGTTGTTTTTGAAAACTGTTCTTTTGAACATGCTTTTGGCTCTAATTTGACATTTCGCAATTGTTATTTTGGTGGAAGTGTTTCAGATGGCTTAAATCCTTTTCAAAATGTTAAGGTATATGATTCTTTCTTTTCCAATTTAGCGCATCCTTCATCTGAACCAGTAGAGAATAAAACTCATTCTGATGCAACGCAAATGTATGGATATACTGGTAATTATAAAGGTGAAGAAATCGTTTTAGATGTACAGAATATCTATTTTTATAATTGTCGGATGGAAGTTCCTAATATACCCTTTACGAATAGTGCAGGTTATGTAAATGCCGCTTTAATGATCCAACCAGAATATGCAGATTTGCACGATGTTAAATTTGAAAAGTGTATTATAAATGGTGGAGGCTATAGTATTTATATATCTGCAAAAAATGGCCGTATTGTAAGAGATTTAACATTAGATGATATTAAAGTAGGAAGTTCGGCTTGGTATGGAGAACTTTATAAAGGTGGTGTAGCAGTTCCAACTAGTTTATTTGAAGAACGAAACATTATTTATAACACTTCTAAAACAGATAAATTATATGTAGGTAGTGTATGGAAAGAAGAAGATGGAGTTCATATTAGTGTTACAAATGATACTGCTAAGGATAGAACTTTAATAGTAGAATTAGCAGATGGTACAAAAAAAGAATTTCCGATTAAAGCAAGTTATCCAGGGACCACTTGGTGGCAAGGAAAATTTGTAACAGAGAGCCGTGATAAATATACTTATGAAGATTTCCCAATTGATGTAGAAATAGTAGTTGAAAATACTAGTAGTATTCGTTGTTATGATGAGGGAGAATTAATTAGAACACAAAAATTATCTGATGAAGAAAAGAATATGATGGGAGATATTAATAAAGATGGACAAGTAGATTTAAAAGATATTTATTTAGTATTAAAACATTCTATAGTTTCTAATTCCTCTTCCATTTCTATTTTAGATAGATGCGACTGGAATCAAAATGGTAGATTAGATATAGCAGATTTTATCTATCTTGTGGGACTTTCTTTTAATAGAAAATAGTTAGGTTCTAACTATTTTTTTATTTCAAATGATGTTATAATATTTTTGGTGGTAGTATGAAAAAAATAATTATTTGTATTCTTGTACTAATCCTTTTTTGTGGATGCACTAATAATAAACAAAAAGGAAAGTATGATGATTATGAAAGAATTCATTTTGTAGAAGCCCAAGTTAATCGTAAGGTTTTTAATAATGATGTTTATGCAGTAGTCGATATTACAGAAGAAACGGTTATGGTAGGTCCAGGAGAGGAAAATGCATTAGTTTATCAGATTGGTCCAGATGAATGGATCGTATTAGATAAGATTGAAAGTGGTGGAAGCGGTTTTTCCAATATTTATAATGATCCTAAATATACTTATTTTTATTATGATAAAGAAAAAGATGAAAACAAACTTTATACAGTAAGAGCTTTTGGATTAGATTTAAGAGAATATACATTAAAAAAAGAAAAATTTGAAAAGAAAGATTTAAAATTCGATACTTCTTCTATTGTGGAATCATCCCCAACAAGCTATTTAGAACTCTATGAAATGGAAAAAGTAGAGGATAATTTTATTTATTATCACGCTAGTATTCACAATACCAGTAAAAGAGTTTTTATGAAATGTTCTTTAGAAAATTATGTTTGTGAGTTAGAAAAATAATATATTGTATAGGAGGAAAAGTGAAGGAAAAAGAGGCAATTAATATTTTTGATTTTGATGGTACAATTACAACGGAAACTTGGCCTAAATTTTGGGTGTGGGTAAAGAAGTTTGGATATCATGGAGAAAGAAGAAATGATGAGTTAGAAGCAGCTTTAGCAGAATATCGTAAGTCTCATTCAGGTAATTCTTTAGAATCTTTCTTTGGATTCTTTAATGATTTATTAGAAGAAAAGAAAGAAACTTTAACTTATGAAGATTTAATGGAAGGTGAAAAATACATCCAATATAATCCTGGTATAGAAGAATTTTTAAATGCTTCTACTATTCAAAATTATATTGTATCAGGTGGTCTAACAGAATTCTTGAAAAAACTTAAAATAGCTTCTAAGTTTATAGATATTTATGGAACACTCATTAAACAAAACCAGGATGGACTTATTTCTGGCATTGGTGAAGTTATGACAGATGATAAGAAAATCGAATGCATTAAAGAAATTTTAAGAAAAAATGGTAGAGAAGAACATGATTGCAGTAATGTTTGTTTTATAGGAGATGGTTATAGCGATGCTCCTGCTATGAGATTTGTTCATAATCATGGTGGACAAGCAATATTTGTCCATCAACCTGATGAAAATGATGAATTATTTCAACATAATCAAAAAATATATGCAATGCTAGAAGAAGAAAGAATTGTAGATTTCTTTTTATTAGCAGACTATAGAGAAGGAACTGAACTTTCTAATATTTTATTAAGAAAAAAGGCCGATTAAATCGGCTTTTTTAGTCTTGAAATCACTATTACGAAAGTGTTACAATGATATTAGGGTATAAGAGTTTTAGGTTGGGGTGAATTTTATGAGAATCATTCAATGCTTTAATTGGCGATTAGTGGATATTATTCCAGAGTTAGAAAAAATCAAAGAGCAGGGATTTGATGCCATTCAGATTAATCCTATTCAAAGACTAAAATTAGATGGATTAAGAGAGTGGTGGATGTCTTATCAACCAGTTGGTTTTGAAATAGGAAATTACTTTGGAACAAAGGATGACTTAATAATGCTTTGTAATGCTTGTAAGCAAGTAGGTCTTTTGGTTTTCGCAGATGCTGTTATCAATCATGTGGGTTCTAAAGAAGAAGGTTCTTTGGAACCACATCCTAGAGTAGATGAAGAATTAAGAAATAATCCCGCTTATTGGAGAATTAAGAAAAACGTTTCTGATTGGCAAAATAGAGATGAAGTAATTCATTATTGTATGGGGCTACCAGGCTTGAATCTTTATCATCCTGAAGTAGAAGATAGAATCGTGAGTTTCTTAAAAGAGTTAATAGCTTGTGGGGTTAGTGGATTTCGATTTGATGCAGCTAAGTCTGTTGGTTTACCAAGTGAAGGATATCGTTTCTGGCCTAATTTAATTTCTAGATTAAAAGGCTTTGATTTATTCTTATATGGAGAAGTAATCTTTGAAGAAAATAAAAACATATTAGATGAATATTCTGAATATATGAATGTTCTTGGCAATTATGATTGTAGTGATTGGTCTAAAATGGTAAAGTATATTGAAAGCCACGATACTTATTTAAGCACAGATAATTTAGGATATACAAAATCTCGTTCTAGTGAAGATATTTTAGATAGCTATTGTTCGTTAGTAGGAGAGTTTAATCATACCTTATTTTATACAAGACCATGGGATAGAACATGGGAAAGGGAAGAAATAAAGAATGCTCATCAAAAAAAACATGCTAAAGAATATGTTAAAAAATAATAGTTAATAATTAATAATTTGATTAAATAGCTCTTTTGTGCTAGAATAACGAGCAAAAAGAGGGGATAGAATGAATGTTTTAGCCGAAGAACAAAAAAAAATGTATGAAAAGGGAATTTCTCAAGAGGAATTTTTAATGAGAGAAAAACGCTTTTTAGAATTATATTATAGATTAAGAACAGAGGATGAAGGAAAAATTTGGAATAGATTAACACTTGAACAAAGAAAATCAATTCATGGATTGATTTTAACAATTTATAAGTTAAAAAATAGGATTGGTGGTTTTAATTACGAATTAATTGGCGATAAGAGAAGCAAAACTAATAGACCAATTATTTTTGTTGTTACACACGTAGGTAAATTTGACATTGAAGTAGTTAGTGAGGCTATAAAAGATCATTACTATCTTCTTTCTGGAGACTATGAACATATACAAGGAATTGTAGATGCTCCTTTTCTTTCTTTAAATGGAGTATTCTATTTTAACGAAAAAGTAAAAGAAGATCGACAAGCAGTATCAAAAAAAATGATTCAACATCTAGTTAATAATGGTAATTTGATGTATTTTATTGAAGGAACTTGGAATTTAACACCTAATCTTCCAGTATTACCTTGTTATTGGGGAATTGTAGATATCGCTAAAAAAGGAAATGCTATAATTGTTCCAATTGCAGCTGAACAGTATGATAAAACTTTTAAAATAAATATTGGAGAAAACTTTGATATGAGTGTTTATGGTGAGAACATAGCAGAGAAAACTAGAGCTATTGGTGACTTAAGAGATACCTTGGCAACTCTAAAATGGGAAATTTGGGAAACGGAAAAACCTCTAGAACGAAGAAAATTATCTGGTACAGAGTGGGAAGAATATGTACGTGCAAGATTTGAGGAATGGCCTTATTTTAATGAGGAATATATAGATAGTTTAATTTTTAAACCTAAAGATGTAGTTACGAGTGAAGAAGCATATGGACCTATAAAAAGGTTGATACCAAATCGTAATAATGCTTTTCTTTTTAATAAAAGATTACATGATAACATTTTTCAAAAGTAGTTATTTTAACTACTTTTTCTATTGGCTTTTTATAAATGTTATTGTATAATTAGTTTAATAAATATAGTGAGGTAAAATTATGTCTAATGGATATTTGACTACATGTGCATTAATTATTTCTATTTTAATTACAATAATTTTTTTTGTAAAAAAACCAATGAAAAATATGGAAACTAATATATTCAAAAAAATGCTTTTTATAAATATAGCAGAATCCTTTACCACAACATTAATAGTATTAACTGCAATAACTGTTAATTCTAATTTTTTATTGAGTATATTGAATAGAATAGATGTTATGCTTATTTGTACTTGGTGTAGCTTAATGTATTATTATATTTACAATATTTCTAGCGCAGCCCCTCGCAAAAAAAATCGTATATTATTCTTGTGTATAAATTTAATAATATGTGTTAGTGCTTGTTTTTTGAAAGTAAATATTGTAAATGAAAATAATGTATTGAATTCTACTGGGCCTTTAACTTCTTTAGGGTTAATAGGAGCTATATTTTATATTTTAGCAATGATTTGGGTTTTGATATTTATGAAAAATAAAAATCAAAATTTAGATAGAAAAAAATTTATTCCTTTATATTTTTTAATATTACTTCTGGTTATAGTTGCTCTTTTAAGAACTATTATTCCGGAGATTAATCTTATTTCAATTGTTTTAAGTTTAGTAAATATGCTTATGGTATTTACCATTGAAAATCCAGACATGAAAATGATAGAACAGTTAAACACTGCCAAAGATGCAGCTGAGAAAGCTAATAGAGCGAAAAGTGATTTCTTATCTAGTATGTCACATGAAATACGTACTCCTTTAAATGCTATTGTAGGGTTTAGTGAATGTATTTTAAATGAGAATGATTTAGAAAGTGCTAAGGGAGATGCTAAAGATATTATTATGGCTTCTCAAAATTTATTAGAGATAGTAAATGGAATATTAGATATTAGTAAAATTGAAGCAGATAAAATGGAGATAGTAGAGGCAGAATATAGTTTAAAAGGCACTTTAAATTCTTTAGTGAAATTAACAATTCCACGTATTGGCGAGAAACCTATTGAATTTAAGACAAAGTTTGCAGCTGATATTCCTCCTGTTTTATATGGAGACTCTGCTAAAGTAAAACAGATTATTACAAATATTTTAACGAATGCAGTAAAGTATACAGAAAGAGGAATTATTACTTTTGAAGTAAATTGTATTAATAAAGATAATATTTGCTCATTAGTAATTTCTGTAGAAGATACTGGAAGAGGGATAAAAGCAGATAAGTTAGATACTATTTTCAATAAGTTTGAACGATTAGAAGAAGATAGAAATACTACTTTAGAAGGAACTGGTCTTGGACTTGCTATTACGAAAAGATTAGTAGAGATGATGGGTGGTAAAATTGTTGTTCAAAGTAAATATGGATCAGGATCTAAATTTACAGTTTATTTGAAACAAGAAATTAGGAATACTCCTATAAAACAAGAAAAGTCTTATATAATGACAGTAGCAAATGCTGATTTTTCTAATAAAAAAGTATTAGTAGTAGATGATAACAAAATCAATTTAAAAGTAGCAACCCGTATGCTAGAACCATTTAAGATTCAAGTAGAAGAATGTATGAGTGGGGAAGAGTGTATCGCTAAAATAAAAGAGGGAATCACTTATGATTTAATCTTAATGGATGATATGATGCCTAGAATTACTGGTACAGAGACATTCCATGAATTAGAAAAAATAGAGCATTTTAATACCCCTGTAGTGGTATTAACTGCTAATGCCATAGAAGGAATGAAAGAAAAATATCTTCAAGAAGGTTTTACTGATTATTTAGCAAAGCCAATTGATAAGTTAGAATTAGAACGAGTTTTAGGTACTTATTTGGTTCCTTATCAAAAGCAAAAAGAGGAAGATATTTTTGAACCTTTGCCAGAGGAACTTTTTGATATGAATGTTCCTTTAAAAGAAGATGAATAGATAATGTAAAGAAATATTTGAAAAGGAAAAAAAATATTTCTTTTTTTTGCAAGAACTGTTATACTAGGAATGGAAAGTAGGAGGATAAACATGAATAATAATCCAATGGGTTATAATCAAGGTATGGATTCTAATGTTTTTGGTATGAATGTTTTAAGAAATGACGGCACTGCTTCTGTGGAGGCTAATCCTACTTTAAATTTATTAAATCAAAGCTCCAATCAGTTTGGTGGAACTTCTACAGGAAATCCCACATTAGATTTATTAAATCAAGGAAATGGTGGCATGCCACAAAATAATAATCAATTCTATAATAGTGGAAATCCTACTCTTGATTTATTAAATGAATCTAATAATGCTCCAGAGAATAATTATAATTTTGTAGCACCAACTAGTGAGGCACCAGTAGAACAACCACCAGGTGGAGGTAGTGGAACTTTTAGTTTTCTTTCAGAGAATGAAAATCAGGCAATGATTAGGGCTCAAGTTAATGAGACTCCAATGGATAATAATATGATGCAACCAGTGCAGCAGCCAGCTCCTCAACCAATGATGCAACCAACAATGCAACAACCAATGAATTTTTCACAACCTGTCCCAGAGCCTACACCACAACAGCCTATGAATTTTGTTACTCCAACACCAGAACCAGTAATGCAACAACCCGTAGTTCAACCTCAGCCAAATGCATATGGATTTGTACCAATGATGAATCAGCAGCCAGCCCAACAACCAGTGCAGCAGCCAGCTCCTCAACCAGTAATGAATGTTCCAGCAGCTCAACCAGTGCAACAGCAAGCTCAGGTTAACAATATAGGAACGATAGATAATTTAAACTTTTCTTTTATTCCTCTTAGAGAGGAAGCACCAGCACCTACTCCTCAACCAGTAATGCAACCTGTAAATCAGCCAGATGCATCACAAGTATTTGGACAAGCTCAGGTTATGCAACAACCAATGCAACAGCCAATGATGCAACAAGGAATGCCTATGGGGCAACCTATGATGGGTGGTTTCCAACCAACAACTGGTGTGGTACAACAAAGTTTAGATACTTTATTTCCAACTGGTACTCCGGATGGAAATGGTAATTTTCCACAATAAAAAGAGGTTTAATCCTCTTTTTTATATGTGATTTTTGCTCCCACTTGATAACTATTTTCATTGGCTGGAAATTCTAAAATAGCATTTACCTTTTTTTTAGGTAGGATAATTTTATAGGGAGAAACATTGTTATAACAAGCGATAACGATATTATTCTTTGAAAGCATAACGATATCTATGTTTTCCCTCATAAAAAAAGTATGGACAGAATTACATTTTGGAAAAAGAAGAACATTTTTTATTTTTTTCTTTCCCATATTGCCAATTAGTCTACTTTTAAAACTATTACATGTGATTACTTTTAAATCTTTAGATTTTCCCTTTATCTTCATAAAACATCAATATTATTGTAGCACAATTTCATTGACAAAGGAAGAATTTCACGATATACTTTAAATAGTCGGAGGCGGTGCTATGAAAGATAATCATGGTCAAGCATTAGTGGAATATTTATTAATTATTGCAGTCATTAGTGTTATCGCTATTGGCATTGTAAAATTATTAGGAGGTTATCTAAAAGATACTGTGACTAGAACTTATTGTGAATTGTTAGAAAGAAACTATGTAGCAGGGGAAAATCCAGGTGAAGCAACTTGTGAAGAATAAAAAAAGACTCAAATTGAGTCTTTTTTAACGAAAATATATCTTTTCTTTTTAGTTTTTGATATAATAGATTTATATAATATAGGGGTGTGATAAGATGAAAGATAGAAAAGGTCAAGCATTAATTGAGTTTTTAATGTTATTACCCATTTTCTTTTTTATCATCATGGCAATATTTGATTTTGGAAATATTTTATATCGTCGGTATCAGTTAGAGAATAAATTAGATTCTATTGCGGATTTATATTCTAACAATGAGCAGGATAAATTAGAGGAGTATTTAAAGAAAAATCGGGTGACATTAGATACTAACAAGGAAGAACAATATACTGTTTTATATGTACATGAGAAAGTATCTATTTATACTCCAGGAGTAAATCTTATCTTAGGTAATCCTTGCAAAATAGATGCATCTAAAGTAATTTATGAAGGTAGTTATGAATAATAAAGGACAGACATTAGTATTATTTCTCTTTGTTATGCCTCTTATTTTCTTAATTTTAGTAGCATTTTACCAATTTGGTTCAGCAGAATTAGAAAAAAAGAAAATAGCTAGTTCTGTAGAAGAAGTTGTACGATATGGAATGGATTACAAAGAGGAAGAAGATATAGAAGAAAAAATGGTAACGATGTTTCAAAAGAGTTTTCCAAATATTAAAAATGAATTTATTGAAGTAAAAGTAGAAAACGAAAAAGTTAGTATGACTGTAAAAAAAGAATATGCTATTTTATTTATGGCAAGACCTATGATAAGAGTTTCTTACGTAGGAGAAAATATAGATGGAAAGGTTCAAATTATAAAAGAATAGAGGTTAGGTTATGAAAAAAGCAAGAATAGTTACAGTTACTTCTGTAAAAGGTGGTACAGGAAAAACAACATTTGCTCTTAATTTAGCGGCAATATTTGCGCTAAAGAAAAAAAGAGTTTTAGTTATTGATGCAGATTTAGCAGCGGGGGATATTGCAGCTAGATTAGATGTTGGATATGAGAAAGATTTATATCATTGTTATGAAGATATTCGTAATCATACTTTTGATCAAGTAGAGGATTATGTAAGACCATATAAAGACGGTATTGATATTATTCCAGCACCTAAAGATCCAAGATATGCGAATCGAATTGATCCAAGTTTTTTAACATATTTATTATCAAAAGTATCCTTAAAGTATGAGGTTATTATACTGGATACTAATCATTTGCTTTCATCTATCAATTTATTAGCTTTTGATTATAGTGACTATATTTTATTTGTCATGAACAATGAATGTATGAATTTAAAAGGAATGCGCACTATGTCAGCAATATTTGAAGATATGGAATCTGATAAGATGAAGGTTGTATTAAATGATTCTACTAGAAAAGAAACAGGAGAATATTCTATTACAGATATGAAAAATATAATGAAACGTGAAATTGACTTTCGTGTTCCTGCTTCTTTCTATCAAAAGTCTTATAATAAATATACAATAGAAGGAAAAATATTCTTATTGGAAAGTAGAGAACGTCAGAAATGCAAAAAGGCTTATAAAGTTTATAGTTTAATTGCAGAAGTTCTACTAAAGGAGGATTAGAATTAGTAAAAAATTTGT
>CAZRIC010000018.1:9909-10958 GCA_964600095.1 uncultured Muribaculaceae bacterium | reverse complement strand
TCAAGTATATTTAGAAATTCAAGAAGCATGGATGAATTTTGATTATGATAAACTAAGAACTTTAGTAACGGATGAGTTATTTAATATGTATCAGACACAGTTGGCTCCTATGGAGTTAAAGGGTCAGCGAAATGTTATGAAAGACTTTAAATTAGAGTCTTATTATTTAATTTCAAAAAAAGAAGAAAATAATATAACGACTATTGAAATGTTATTAGAAGTGGCATTTTTGGATTATATCATAAACAAAGATGAGAAAGTTATACGTGGTCAAAAGAACAGAAAAGTGATTATGACATATCTTTTAACATTTGTTTCTAGTGAGTATAAAGTAGAAAAATGTCCACATTGTGGTGCAAAAATTGATAATGGTGAAACAGTTTGTATTTATTGTAAATCAGTTATTCAATCTGTTGGTCAAAAAATGAAATTGGCAAAAAAGGAAGCTTTGCGACAAAGTTTAGAATAGTACATAAAAAATAGGAGTGGTGTAGTGTGGATTTAAAAAAGAAAAACTTCTTTCTTTATCTTAGTGCTTGTTTAATTATTGGATTTATTTTAATACTTGGCTATCAAGAAATAAAAATGCCTTTTATGGCAACTGATTCTGGATTTGATGTGAGTTATGATTCTGGAGGTTCATCAGGAGGAGACGGATCTGGGATTGTTGATCTTATTTTCTTATTTATCAATTATCCTATTCCTACTATTATTTTATTTATTATTTTAATGATTTTTGTATCAATTGGAAATAATAAAAAGAGAAAAGCAGATGGCAACAATGTTGATAATTTATTAAAATCTACTCAAGATGCTGAAACGAAAGAACTTTTATTAAAAGGATATCAAGTATTTTATGATACACAAAAAGCATGGATGAATTTTGATTATGATTCACTAAAAAGATTAGTAACAGATGAGTTATACAATAACTATTATACACAATTAGAAACTTTAAAATTAAAAGGTCAACAAAATATTATGAGAGATTTTCAATTGTTAAGTGGACAATTGTTATTGAATAAGGAAGAAGATGCTCGTCGAACAAT
>CAZRIC010000018.1:1546-9899 GCA_964600095.1 uncultured Muribaculaceae bacterium | reverse complement strand
TCGAACAATTATTATGGCTTTGACTGTTTCCTTCTATGATTATTTAATAGATGTGAATACTAAAAAAGTACTTCGTGGTAAGGATACTAGTAAGGTATATATGGTTTACCATATCACGTTTGTTTTAGATAGTAAGAGTAGTGAAGTTTGTCCAAATTGTGGAGCGCCTTTAGATAAACCAAATTATTGTGATTATTGTAAATCTCATATTCAAGGATTAAATACAGAAATGAGAATTTCAAAAAAAGAAATGATTAAGCAAAATAGGAAAGGAAAATAAAAATGTTAGAAGAATTAAAAAAATTAGATAGTAATTTTACGGAAAGTATGTTTAAGACTAAAGTAGATAATATATTCGTATTAATGATGAATGCAATTATGTTTAAAAATATGGATAGAATTTATTCTTCTTTAAATGAGGAAATGCGTGTGAAAATTCAAAATAAAATAACGGAGTTACAGAATCATAAAGAAATTCAAATGTATGATGAATTAAATGTAAAACATACAGAAATAGGAAATGTTCAAGTTTTAGAAGATAAATACGTTATTGAAGTAATTTTAACCTCTAGATATTTAGATTATAAATTAGATGCTAATACAAAAAAATACAAATCAGGAAATAATTCTAGCAGAATAGAACTAACAAATAGATTAATATTTGAAGAAAAAAGGAATCATAAATCTTTAGGAATAGCTGCCAAATGCCCGAATTGTGGTGCCAATATAGATTATAATTATAGTGGCGTTTGTGAATATTGTAAAAGTCAAATGCCAAAAGAAGATTATGATTGGATATTAACATCTTGGGAGCAATATTAAAATGAAAAAGCAGTATTTATTATTTTTATCTGTTATTTTGATAGTGATATTATTATACCTATTTGATGTAAATATAGTAAATCCTTCTTTAGCAACAGATTCCGGTTTTGATACAAGCTATGATTCAGGCTCAAGCTATGATTCAGGTTCAAGTTATGATTCAGGCTCAAGCTATGATTCAGGCTCAAGTTATGATTCAGGCTCCAGGTATGATTATGATTCTAGTTCTTCTGAACCTTCAGATATGACCGCTATAATAGTTGTAGCAATATTTATATTCTGTTGGGTTATTCCAATTATTGTAGCGATTATTTTTCATTTGAAAAAATTGTATACAACATCTAAAGAAATACTTATTGCTAAAATTTGCTTAGTAGCTTTTTCAATCCTTATCTTTTATGATGTCCCACTACTATCTATTATCATAATAATTTGTGTGTTTATATTTCCAAGAAAGTTAAATAAAAAATCAAAAGAAAATCCAATCCCAACTTTCTATAACTCTGATGTAGTAGCGATTTATGAAAAAGAAAAGACAAAAGCATTACCAAAAACAAAAGAAAATCAAAGAATTTTAGATAAAGGATATGAAATTTATTTAGAAGTTCAAAAGGCTTGGATGAATTTTGATTATGATAAATTACGTATTTTAGTCACAGATGAATTATACAATAGCTATTATAATCAATTACAAACATTACAATTAAAAAATGAAAAAAATATTATGAAAGATTTTATTTTTGTAGATAGTAAACTTTTAAGAATAGATTCTGAAAATAATATTCAGAAAATTTTAATGAGTTTAAAAGTAGAATTTTATGATTATATTGTGAATGCTAAGAAAGATATTGTGCGTGGTAATAGTGTTAATAAAGTAGAAATGCATTATTTATTAACTTTTGTTTCAAGTAATAAAGAAAGTGAATGTCCAAATTGTGGAGCTAAATTGGAAGAGGGAATAACAGTATGTCCTTATTGTCAGTCTCATATTCAAATTATTACGGAAACAATGAAATTATTAAAAAAAGAATCCATTTCACAAAGGCCTAAGAGTAGAAATTAATAGTCCTTTATTTTAAAGTAGAAGGAAGAGTAGTTATGAAAAAACAGTTACCATTAATTTTATCAGCTATTTTAATAGTAATATTATTATACCTATTTGATGTAAATATAGTAAATCCTTCTTTAGCAACAGATTCTGGCTTTGATACAAGTTATGATAGTGGTTCATCAGGTGGATCGTCTGGTGGATCATCTGGCGAGGAATTTAGTGGAGGAAGTTCTAGTAGTGGTTCTAGTGGAAGTATGTCAGATTCTGCTGCCGTTCTATTTATTTTGATGTTTCCTATTGTATTATCGGTTGTTTGGAAACCAAAGAAAAAATGGCAAAAGATATGTAAGGTTATTTTTAGGATTATCATTGTAATAAGTTATATTAGTATATGCTATTATAGTCTTAGTAAAAAATTAGAAATAGATACTATAATAGTAATGCTCATTGTTGGGGCTACTTTAGTTGCTTCCTTTGAAGAAGAAAGATTAGAAAATGAAACGTCAGTTTCTATGCCTTTTGAAGAAATAGAGAAAGAGTATAGAATTAGAAATTATATGAAAAGCTCTTCTATCACTTTAGATCCAATGATGAAAGAAAAATTGTGGAAACAAAGTTATCAGATTTATTTAGCAGTTCAAAAAGCATGGATGAATTTTGATTATGATACATTACGCACATTAGTAACAGATGAGCTATTTAATACTTATCAGAATCAATTACAAACTTTAAAATTAAAAGGTCAAAAAAATGTTATGAGTGATTTCTTCTTATTAGATTGGAAATTATTATCTGTTAGTGATGAAATTTCTATTCGTACTAGTTCTGTGTTGTTAGAAGTAGAGTTCTATGATTATATTGTAGATAGTAACAATAAAGTAATACGAGGCAGTAATAAAGATAAAGTAATTATGACCTATTGCTTAACTTTTGTGCAGAATTTAAAATCAGAAGATGTTTGTCCACATTGTGGTGCAAAACTAGAAGGTGGTATGACTGTTTGTAATTATTGTGGTTCACATATTCAATCTACTACTGAAAAAGTGAAATTATCAAAGAAAGAGGTTATTTTTCAAAGAAAAGAAAAGTAATAAATTAGATAGGAGAAAAATAAATGATAAATAATAAAAAAAATATTTTTCTTTTTCTATTTGCGGTATTGTTAATAGGAATATTTTTAGTAAATGGTTATTATGATTTTCACTCTTTTGCCACAGATTCAGGATTTGATGTTGGTGGTGGAGGAGGTGGCGGTGGAGGCGGATCCTCAGGAGGAGGTTCTAGCGGCGGTTCTTCAGGCGGCTCAGGTTTATCAATTATAGATGTTTATCCAAGATATTTATTTGAAATACCTTATACTTTTTTCTTCGCATTTATTATGTTTTTTGTATCAGAGTGTTATAGTGATAAGAAAGCTTCAACAAGAGCGAAGTTTATACTCACTCTTTTAGTTGCTATTTCTTTAGGATGTTCTATTGATTTTCTTTTACATGTTATTGACTTATTTATTGGCTTTTTAATTCCTAATTTGCTAATAGTATTATTTTATATTAATATTTTATTTCCTCCAACACCTGCACAAAAAAAGGCACTTGAACTATCCAATTATATGGATAATAACATTGTAAGGTTATTGGATGAAAGAGACCCATCTTTAGATACTGAAGAAAATGCAAAACTTGCAGAAGAGGCTTATAAAATTTATTATGATATTCAGATGGCATGGATGAATTTTGATTATGAAAAATTAAAACCATTAGTAACAGATGAATTATTTAATATGTATAAAAATCAATTAGAAACTTTAAAAATAAAAAATCAGCAAAATGTGATGAGTGATTTTGAACTAGTAGAAAAACTTGTTATGTCTAGATCAACAGTGAATAATGTAGAAACAATAAAAGTTTTATTGTTTGTTAAATTTTATGATTATATTCAAGATATTGAAGGGAATGTAGTAAGTGGTTTTAATAAAATACAAGTAAATGTAAGTTATTTGTTAACTTTTGTAGTAAAAAAAGATCCTTTATTAAATTGTCCTGGATGTGGTGCTAGTTTGGAAAGTAATGAAACAGAATGTCCGTATTGTCGTACAAATATTTTAGCGGTTGGCTCTAAAATGAGATTGGCAAAAAAGGAAGTTTTGAAACAACATTATTAAGAATAACAATTTTTTCAAAGATAATGAAAAGGAGGAAAAAGTATGCTAGATAAAAAAACATTTTTTCTATTTACAGTTGCAATAGGTTTAATTGGTTTCTTTTTATTTACTAGTTATTCTTATTCTTCTCTAGCAACTGATTCTGGCTTTGATACAAGCTATGGAGGAGGCTCTTCAGGTGGTTCATCAGGAGGATTTAGTGGAGGATCGGGAGGAGGATCTAGTTCAGACTATTACTATTCTGGTTCTAATTCTGGTTCTAGATCTTTGGGAATAATTGATTATATTTTTAATGGAATATTCATACTTTTTTTCATTGCCTATGTTATATTTGTTCTTATAGGCGTTTATAAAAGCTCTAAATTATTATTTATTAGTAGTGTAGTATTTATTATTTTTACAATATTGGCATTCATAATTGATATTGGAATGGGTATGATCATTGGCACTTTATTTTACTTGATATTTAAGTTAATAAAATTATTAGTTTCAAAAGATAAGGTACCAACTCATTATAACGAAAGAGCATTTAGAATTTATAATGCAGCTAAAAAGAATAAACCATCACTAACAAAAGAAAATGAACAAATATTAAAAGATGGCTACCAAATTTATTTAGATATTCAAAAAGCATGGATGAATTTTGATTATGATACATTGCGTTTATTAATAACTGATGAATTATTTAATACTTATCAAAATCAAATGAAGACTTTAGAATTAAAAGGTGAAAAAAATGTTATGGACGATTTTGTTTTTGTATCTTCCGAACTTTTAAAGATAGAAAATGAAAATGGAATTTCTACTATTCTAATGGAATTAGAAGTAGAATTCTATGATTATATTATCAATAATCAAAGGAAGAAAGTGAGGGGGTCAAAACGCCATAAGGTTTTAATGGATTATTTATTAACTTTCGTAAAAAGTGAAGTAGAAGAAAAATGTCCACATTGTGGTGCACAACTTGAAAATGGTGCAACGATTTGTGAATATTGTCATTCCCATATTCAAGTGGCAACTAAGCGAATGAAGTTATCTAAGAAAGAAGTTCTTTCACAGAGACAAAAAAATAGTATTTTCTGAATACTATTTTTATGATATAATGAATAGGTAAGGTAGTGATAAGATGGATGCATTTGTTGTATTATTTTTAGTAATTATAATAGTTTGTTGGGCTTGTTACCGTAGAAAATTAGAAAAAGCAGCTTATGGAATTGCAGCATTAGATATTGGATTACGATTATTTGATGTGATTTCTAGAAATATTGGAAAAAATGAAGTAGCGACTTTTTTGTCAAAATGGCCAAATAGTTTACTTAGTGTTGCTGATCAGTATACAAAAGGATTTGTAAATATAATTATTTCTTGGATGTTTGTTTTACTAATGCTTTATTTTTTGTTTTTAATTATAAGAGTATTTTTTAAAAAATAGAAAATATTCTTTTTTTTATTTAACAACATTTGTTTGTGTGTTATAATGATAATGGTGATAGATAGTATGTATGAATATATAAAGGGAATGATAACAGAAATAGAAAGTACTTATATTGTAGTGGATGTAAATGGTATCGGCTATTTATTATATGTACCAAATCCTTATTCTTTTTCATTAAATAAAGAGGAAAAGATTTATGTTTATCAACAAGTAAGAGAAGATGAACTAAGTCTTTATGGTTTTCATACTAAAGAGGAAAAACAATTATTTTTAAAACTGATTGCAGTAAAAGGGCTAGGCTGTAAAATGGCTTTGCCAATTCTTGCTACAGGTTCTATTGAAGGTATCATGGATGCAATAGAAAGAGAAAATATCTTATACTTAAAGAAATTTCCTAAGATAGGCGATAAAGTAGCAAAACAGATTATTTTAGATTTAAAAGGAAAGTTGGGTGTAGTTTCTACTACAACAGTTGAGAAGAATTTTGAAGAGTTAATTGAAGTATTAGAGGGCTTAGGATATAAGAATGGGGATATTAAAAAAGTTCTTCCTCATATTCATTCCGAGTTATCTATTGAGGAGCAAATAAAAGAAGCTTTAAAGTTATTATTAAAATAGGAGGTAGTCATGAAAGAAAGCATTTTAACAAATGAAAAATTAGCAGAAGATCAAAGTGAACTATCGATTAGACCTGAAGAATTAGAAGAGTATATTGGTCAAAAAGAGGTAAAAGAAAATTTAGAAATTTTTATTAAAGCAGCAAAAATGAGAGAAGAACCCTTGGATCATGTATTATTATATGGTCCTCCTGGTCTTGGAAAAACAACATTAGCTTACATTATTGCTAATGAATTAGGAAGTAATATTAGAACTACTAGTGGTCCTTCTATCGAAAAGAGTGGTGACTTGGCAGCCGTTTTATCTAGTTTAGAACCAGGGGATGTTCTTTTTATTGATGAAATTCATAGAATTCCTAGATTTATTGAGGAAATATTATATTCTGCTATGGAAGACTTTACATTAGATATTATAGTAGGAAATGATTCTAGTAGTCGTAATATTCGAATTGATTTGCCACCATTTACTTTAGTTGGCGCTACTACAAGAGCTGGTGATTTAACAGGACCTTTAAGAGATAGATTTGGTATTATTAATAAGTTAAATTATTATACAGTGGAAGAATTGCAAAAGATTGCTAAAAGAACAGCTAAAGTACTAGATGTAACAATTGAAGATGACGCAGCTTATGAACTTGCTCGTCGTAGTAGAGGAACACCTAGAATTGTTAATCGTCTATTTAAACGTGTAAGAGATTATGCTTTAGTAATGGGAAATGGTGTAATGAATTTAGAAATTACAAAGCTTGCCTTAGATAAACTAAAAGTAGATGGATTAGGTCTAGACGAAACCGATTATCATTTATTAAAATCTATTATTGAAAAGTTTAATGGTGGACCAGTAGGAATAGAAGCAATTGCCTCTTCTATTGGAGAAGAACAAACTACCATAGAGGATGTTTATGAACCTTATTTATTGCAAACGGGACTATTAAAAAGGACTAGTCGTGGTAGAATAGTAACTTCTAAAGCTTATGAACATTTAGGCATCCCTTATATAGATAAGGAATCTAAGTAAATCCTATTTACTTGGATTTTTTTTTGATATATGGTATAATTATCTGTGTTAGAAGTAGAGGTTTTTTATGTTTATTGGAAAGTATGACAAATCAGTAGTAGTAACTTATTTAGGAGTATTATCTACTATGTTGGGAATTTATTTTATATTAGGATATTCAGTGCCTAAATTAACAGGTGCCTTTATTTGTTTAATGGTATCTGGTATTTGCGATTTATTCGATGGAAAAGTAGCTAGAATGTGTAAAAATAGAACAGAAGAAGATAAAGAATACGGAATTCAAATTGATTCATTAACAGATATGATTTCTTTTATTGCTTTTCCAGTAGTAACTCTTTATGGAGTAAGTATTTCTTTTGATGTAGCATTAAATCCATTTATTACTGTTCTTGTAGTTTCTTTATTTACTATTGCGGGAATTAGTCGTTTAGCATTTTTTAATTTAGGAGCTCATAGTGAAGATGGGCCAGTAAAATATTATTCTGGATTACCAGTTACAACAACAGCAATGATTTTCCCAACCATTTATTTATTGCATTATGTTATTCCAAATAATATTTTTGTAAGTATTTATTTAGGTTTATTTATTATTATTGCATTTTTATTTGTATATGATTTTAAAATCAAAAAGCCAAAAAAGAATTGGTGGTATATTACTTGTAGTGTTCTTGCACTTATTATGGCCTTAATTCTTCTTTATTTAAAGGTGAAGTAATGATTTATCATAGAAAAGAAAATGTCTATTATAAAGAGGAAGATAGCAAGGCTCTCCTCTTTTTATACCAAAATTTTTTTGGCCGTTGTATATTAAAAGTTTTGTTAGTAATATTGGTGGATGTTATATGAATAGTAGATTTTATAAGCATAGAATATCTAAATTCATAAGAAAAAATCATATTGATATGAGTGATTATGAAGAAACAGACTATAGTTCTTTTAATGATTTTTTTACAAGAAAAGTAAAAAAAGAAAAAAGGCCTTTAGTGAAAGATAACACATATTTTTTAGCGCCAGCTGATTCTAAATTAACGGTTTATCCTATTACGAAGGATACTTGCTTTTGGGTAAAAAATAGTTGTTATACGATAGAAGAACTATTGCAAGATAAGAAGCTTGCTTCCCAGTATGAGGGTGGATATTGTTTTGTTTTTAGATTAGGTGTAACTGATTATCATAGGTATTCTTATATTGATAATGGAACTATAATTTCTACTAAAAAAATAAATGGAATTTTTCACACAGTACAACC
>CAZRIC010000018.1:0-1536 GCA_964600095.1 uncultured Muribaculaceae bacterium | reverse complement strand
GCTTTTAAAAGGTATCCAGTATTTAGTGAAAATACTCGTGAATATCAAGTTTTAAAAACAGAACATTTTAAAACTCTTATTCAAATGGAAGTCGGGGCTTTAATGGTTGGAAAAATATGTAATTATAACACAGAAAAATTTAAAAGAGGAGACGAGAAAGGATACTTTTGCTTTGGTGGATCGACAGTTATTATTTTAACTGAAAAAAATACTGTAATTCCAGATGAAGATATTTTAAATCATTCTTTAGAAGAAATAGAATCGAAAGTCTCTTTGTTTGAACCAGTTGGGAGAATGGTAAAATGATTTTTAGAAAAGCGGTCTTAATTATTCATGGTTTTGCAGGCGGTGTATACGATGAAGAAAGACTTCAATATCATTTAAATAGTAAGATGGGATTAGATGTTTATAATTTTACTTTGCCAGGTCATACAAGAAATCTTACTCATGATATATCTTATAAGGAATGGATTGAATCGGCAGAAAAGCATGTTGAAATTTTGATTCAAAAAGGTTATCATACTATTTATGTAGTAGGACATAGTATGGGTGGTATTTTAGCGACTCATGTAGCAATTAAATATAAGGAAGTAAAAAAATTAGTATTAGCTGCTCCAGCATTTCAGTATTTAGATGAAGATAGTGAATTGAAAGATAAAGTAGATGCCCTTGTTAAAAATGGTATGAATATTGTAAAAACTTATCATGCTAAAGAAATTTTATCTAGAATGTTAAAAGTATCTATACCTATGCTTATCGAATTTCACAAGATAGTAGAAAAATCACAAGATTTACCTTCTAAAGTTACTGTTCCAACTTTGATATTTCAAGGAACTAGCGATGAAATTGTACCACCAACAAGTTCTGAATTTGTTTATGATAATGTAAAAGGAAACAAGTGGTTAGTATATTTAGATGCAACTACACATGATATTTTTAGAAGTAAAAGAACAGATATGGTGAATAAAGAAATAGAAAAGTTCTTTTTATCACCTATTTATAGAGAAAAAAATATTCGAAAATGGTAGAAAACAGGTGAGATATGAAAACAGATGATTTTGATTTTGAATTACCAGAAGAATTAATCGCTCAAACTCCTCTTTCTAAAAGAGATGAGTCAAAATTATTAGTTCTTCATAAGGAAACAGGAGATATAGAACACAGACAGTTTAGTGATATTATAGATTATTTAAAAGAAGGAGATGTTCTTGTTTTAAATGATACTAAGGTTATGCCTGCTCGTCTTTATGGTGTAAAAGAAGAAACAGGCGCAGTAATAGAAATATTAATGTTGAAAGAAAAAAATTCGGATAATTGGGAATGTTTGGTAAAACCTGCTAAAAGAATTCATGTTGGAGAAACAGTTACTTTCTCTCCTAAGTTAAAAGCAACTTGTACTAGTGTTGGGGAAGAAGGAATTCGTGATTTCCATTTTGAGTATGATGGAATATTCTATGAAATATTAGATGAATTAGGAGAAATGCCACTTCCTCCTTATATTCATGAAAAATTAAAAGAAAAAGATCGTTATCAGAC